>NZ_CAWNJO010000038.1:0-173584 GCF_963874835.1 Vibrio sp. V12_P9A6T4
TATTAAACTACTGAAATTTAACATTAGGACAATTAATAAAGCAAAACCTTATTGTTATTTATCTAAATTAGGATTTATAAAAACCCTTTCGTATTTTCTTCACTGACAGTCCATTGTTTGATCTTAATACCAAATAATGCTCAGCATAGTCGTTTATTGATTGACGCTTAACACCATAAACCCAAAATAGGTCTGACCAGTTTGTTAATTTCACTTTCGCACTTATTCTTTAGTAGATACGTGCCTAAACCAATAAGAAAAAAATATGAAACTAATGACGTTATTGATGACCGCAATATTGCCACTCTCCATGGCGATTGCAGAAAATACGGATACCACCTCAGAACCAGTTACCGCTTATGGCGTAATGAATACGCAAAATAAGCAAACCTACACTTATGTACGCTGTTGGTATCGGCCCGCTGGCAATCATGATGACCCAGCAACAGATTGGGAGTGGGCATTGGATGAACAAGGAAATGACTACACCATTAGTGGTTACTGGTGGTCATCTGTGCGCTTTAAAAATATGTTTTATACCGACGCCTCAC
Organism: Vibrio sp. V12_P9A6T4; assembly: GCF_963874835.1. NCBI lineage: Bacteria > Pseudomonadati > Pseudomonadota > Gammaproteobacteria > Vibrionales > Vibrionaceae > Vibrio > Vibrio sp. V12_P9A6T4. Next base: position 552 of record NZ_CAWNJO010000038.1, read on the forward strand.
AATATGAAATAAAGCAGCGTTGTGAAGAGACACTTGGCGTCAGTCACGATTCGGCAGATATTACTTATTTCGCAGCAGACAATAGGTTCTCATACAATCATTCGATCTGGACTAACGATAAACAAAATGCCAAACCCGTCATTAATAAAATGGTGACCATAGGTGACAGCCTTTCGGATACAGGAAATATATTCAATGCGTCACAATGGAAATTTCCCAATCCTAACTCTTGGTTTTTAGGACACTTTTCCAATGGTTTGGTGTGGACAGAGTATTTAGCAAAAATGCACAATTTACCTGTATATAACTGGGCGATTGGCGGTGCCGCAGGGCGTAATCAATATATCGCGCTGACAGGTGTGAACGATCAAGTCCGCTCTTATCTAAATTACATGACAATGGCCAAAAACTACCAGCCAGAAAATACGCTCTTTACCCTTGAATTTGGCTTAAATGACTTTATGAATTACAACCGTGAAGTATATGAAGTCAAAGCAGATTTTAGCAGCGCGATGATTCGTCTTGTGGATTCAGGGGCCAAAAATATTATTCTACTCACCCTGCCCGATGCAACCAAAGCCCCGCAGTTCAAATATTCAACAGCAGAAGAGATAGCGAAAGTCAGCGCTAAGATCACCACCTTCAATGCGTTTATTCAGCAACAAGCACTGTATTATCAGATGCAAGGGGTAAATATCATCCTGTTTGATGCTCATAGCTTGTTTGAAAACCTCACAGCCAATCCACAGCAATACGGCTTTGAAAATGCAACCGATGCATGCCTCAACATCAATCGCAATTCAGCTTTAGATTACTTGTACCGTCATAGCTTAACCAATGATTGCGCTTACCATAGCTCTGACAAATACGTATTTTGGGGCGTGACGCACCCTACCACGGCCATCCATCAATTGATTGCCAACGAAATCAGTAAAAACTCTCTCGCGTCATTTCAATTTGAATAAGCACGCCTAACCTTGAAGACAGCACGCAAAGTGCTGTCTCTAGACCCAAATAGGCATCGCGGTAGCGGCTTTCACTTGACGCATGGCGAGGTGGGTATGCATATCTTTTACATTGTTGAGCCGCTGTAACTGACGCGTAAATGCTTCGTACCCAGATAAATTGGCACTAACGACTTCCAACAAGTAATCATACGCACCTGAAACCACATGGCAGCTGATCACCTCCTCCATCTCTTTGATTGCCTCTTCAAAACTATCAATGGAAGCGGCTTGATGATTATTCAGGCTAACTTCAACAAAAACCGTCATACCAACCCCGACAGCTTGCCGGCTTAAGCGAGCTTGATAGCCATCAATGATCCCGCTCTCCTCTAATCGTTTCAAGCGTCTTGCGCAGGGAGAAGGTGATAATCCAACCTTTTCTGCAAGCTCTGCGGTGCTTAAGCGTCCCTCTGTTTGTAATAAGGTCAACATGCGGCGGTCTATTCTATCCATTACTCGATCCTTGATGAAATCCACTAACATTTTGCTAATTTATAGCGGATAAGTGCTAAACCATCTAGCAATAGGGGTGAACTTGCCGGATAAAAGTAAGCCGAACCATAGATAATGGTGAGAAACCATCCATTGATGTGAATGAAATTATGATTTATGGCTACCTCGCGATAGGCACCACACTGTTATTATGGTCCGGCTTTTTCCTCTCTTTAAAGGCAGGAGCCAGCGGCCTATTAACCCCCGCGGATATTGCATTAACGCGCTTTTTACTGCCCGCTTTGTTGCTCTCTCCATTGGTTTGGAGAACTCGACATCAATTGCAAAATGTACCTATACGTTACTTAATTGGTCTATTTATTGGCTGTGGATTGCCCTATTTACTAGTGACAAGCCATGCGATGCACTACGTTCCGGTTTCTGATGGTAGCGCGCTTGTTCCGGGCGTGCTGCCGCTGTTTGTCTCGGGTATCGCGGTGTTGCTGTTTAAACAGCCGTTAAGTCGCCATCGAATAGCTGGGCTGACTTTAGTGGTGGCAGGGGTTGGTATTTTCCTCTATTCAAGTGCCACTGATTTTGAGTCAAACCGTTTGACCGGACATTTGATGTTTTTAACTGGCAGCCTGATGTGGGCAGTGTTTACGATTTGTGCGCGGGTAGCGAATTTGCATGCGCTCGTCAGCGCGGGATGGGTTGCTTTACTTTCTACTATTTTATTGGCCGTTCTAATCGCTTTAGGCATCGTCGATAGCTACTTAGCCACACACTCTTTTGCACACTGGCCGTGGAAAGAACTGGCGGGACACACACTGCTACAAGGTGTCGGGGCGGGGCTCATTGCAGCATTTACCTATTTATATGCAGTTTCAACACTCGGCGCAGAACGCTCCGCTGCCTTTGGCTCTGCAACACCAGTCGTGGCAACCTTGTTGGCGATTCCCGTTTTTGGTGAGATGCCAACGCCTTTGACTTGGATCGGATTAGGGTTGATAAGCTTAGGTAGCTTGGTTGCCAGTAATGTTTTAATGAAACACGATCATTCGCAATATTACCGGCCCCCAACGCATCAAAAACGAAGCGCTAAGCGCTCATATCAGCGATAGCAAATCTCTGCCCAACGAGCCAAACCAGCAGTCACTGAACCAAAGTAGTTACCGCTGACAACGGGTACGTGGGGCAGTTGCTGCTCTACCGCTTGGCGTAATATTGGAGAACGAGCAGAGCCGCCCGTCATAAAGATAACATCCGGCTTTACGCCACCTTGTTCAACCGCTTCTTTGACCAATTCCACCATTTTCGCTTTAGGGGATTCAATGGCGTCGATCATTTGCTCACGCTCAATTTGCACTTCGATCTGCTCAGAAAGAAGATCAAGCACCACCTGACATTGCGTAAGATCAGATAGAGCAATTTTTGCCTCTTCTGCACGGCGTACAATTTGATAGCCGAGCGTTTCAAAATAGACTTTCAGCAAACGCGCCAACTTTTCTGGTTGCTGCGCCTCTTTGTGTAGCAATTTCAATGCTGCCAAGTTTTGCTGAGCATAGAAGTCACGTTGCGCTTCCACGTTGTTAATTGCAATCGGGTTCCAAAACTGCGTGATCGGCATATCAATGCCAGAAATGGCTTTACTTCCTAATCCAAAAGAAGACATCAACTGTTTGAAAGCAATATAGATATCAAGATCATTGCCTCCGACCCGTTGGCCACTATGCGCAAGCAAACTCGCGGTGCGGTCGTCACGCCCTCGCCAACTCGGCCCCATTTTTAGCAATGAACAGTCGGTGGTTCCACCACCGATATCAACCACCAGTACGGTTTGATCTTGCACCAGAGTCGCTTCATATTCTAAGCCCGCCGCAACGGGTTCAAACTGAAAACTGATGTGCTGAAAACCGGCGCGTTTCGCCGCACGTTGTAAAATAGATTCCGCTTGTCGATTGGCCTCTTCACCACCTCGGCCATGAAAGTTAATAGGACGACCAATCACAGTATCTTGGATGGTGCGCTGAAGGTGCTGCTCTGCATTGTGCTTAATATTGACCATCATGGCGCACACCAAGTCTTCGAAAAAACTGACCTGCACATCACGTAAACCTGCCGCGCCTAGAAATGATTTAGGGGATTTAACGTAATAAATATCGCGCGGATCCTGCAGATAGAGATCGAGCGCCGCTTGGCCAAAGGCAATGTCTTGCGCGGCAAGTTCAATACTCTCTTCTCTATTCACATTGATCGCGCGGCGAAGTACTTGCTCACCAACTTTATCGCTTGGCGTAATATTGTGATGACGGAACAGATGCTCAGAAATGGACTCTCGCGTCGGGGCGCATATTGTCGAAGGAATGTAGTGGCTTTTACCTTCTATGGGTAACAATGTTGGCTGCCCATCTTGCATCATCGCGACAGAACAGTTCGCCGTTCCATAGTCAAAACCAATAAACATCGCTACCTCCTAGCATCAGAAAAAGGCCGGCGATCCTACCTTATGATTTTCACAAATACTATACCCGCTCAACTTGGACTGTCTGGCGAGAAAAGACATGGATTGGTTTACACAATCCAAGAGACGAAAAAAGACAGCAGCAGGCAGCCCACATAAGCCATTTTAATCACCTTGATATGTCGATAGTGGATAAGACAAGGTGACAAGATAAACAACGGGATCAGGACAAAAATGGGGTTCATACTGAATAGCCAGCTTAACAATACAACAGAAAGTGCATAGTAGAAGAGCCACGAATTTGGAACCGACAACTTTTTGCCAAGTCCCACTATAAATAATAATGCAGCAAGTAAAGGTAACATCATCAATCACACCTTTATGATATTAATTCTCATTTACATCAAATATTAGTCACTGTTCAGCGCAAAAGCAATAGAAAAACTAGGTACATTATCAGACACCAAGAGCCATACTCAACATAGGCATTGGAACCGTCTTTCATTTCTCTTTACCCACCCGAATAATGATTAGTTTTTCTAATTCAAATCATAGATTTTTATCTTGCTCAACTTCACACTTTTAGATTGATAAAAGCGCCTAGCCTCACTAATATCTCGCGCCGAAAGAGCGATACTTTTAACGCTGGCCATTAGTTTCATTATTCATATTGATTATATTTCGTAGTTGCACCATTGTGCAGGAGATAGACCATGTCCGCATCGTTTCCGTTAGTGAAACTCACATTTTTAATTGCGATTTTGACCGCTGTCGGCCAAATGACACAAACGATGTACGTCCCGTCCATTGGCCATATGGCGGGAGAATTTTTAGTTTCTCCTGCATCACTGCAGGCGGTCATGGCATGTTATTTAATCCCTTATGGACTATCACAATTTGTCTATGGTCCATTGTCAGACCGCCTAGGACGCAAACCGATTATTATCGCTGGGTTGCTGATTTATATTGCAGGATCGCTACTCGCATTATTTGCTCACCAATACGATTGGTTTTTGGTCGGTAGTTTTATTCAAGGGCTTGGCATTGGGTGTGGTGGCGCAATGTCTCGAACCCTTACTCGAGACTGTTTTTCAGGAGCAGAATTGCATAAGGCCAATAGCCTTATCAGCATGTGCGTTATTTTTTCGCCACTCATTGCTCCTGTTCTTGGTGGGTACTTAACAGAAAGTTTTGGCTGGCGCTCTAGTTACTTATTTTTATCCCTATTCGCGATTGCCGTGGTGATCACTATGATGACGAGTATGGTAGAAACATTGCCTAAAGCGGCTCGCAGACACGAATCGGTTGCAAACAGTTATCGCTATGTGCTGAGTGACAAACGTTTCCAAGGGTATTTAATTTGTCTCGTGGCGACTTTCTCTGGCGTCGCGGTGTTTGAAGCCGCTGCAGGTGTATTACTTGGTGGCGTTTTGCAACTGCCTGCCACCACCGTCAGCTTATTGTTTGTCTTACCGATCCCAGGTTATTTAGTTGGTGCGGCGCTATCGAGTGTGATTGCGTTGAACTTCAACGAAAAAAGCGCCTTGTATGTGGGGTTGGTAGCGATAGCATTGGGCTCATTGGTGGTGTTTGTTCCTGGAGTGTTGGGACAAACCAGCGCATTGACCTTAATCGGTGGCGCCACTGTCTATTTTCTCGGTGCGGGCATTCTCTTTCCCGCAGCGACCACTGGAGCGTTAACACCACTGCCTTACCATGCAGGAACAGGAGGTGCTGTGTTAGGCGGTATGCAAAACCTTGGGGCTGGTTTAGCCACCCTTTTAGCGTCGGCTATTCCAGCTCATGACCAGATGCCGCTTGGCGCATTGATGTTGTTGATGTCTGTGTTTGCTGTGGTTGGTTTGATTCGTGTTTACAATAAGCATGACCCATCAAATGAAATGCCATTGGCTGTTTAATACACTGTAATGAAGAAAAAGCAGACGGGCCACCGCCTCTCTGCTTTTTTATTTTAGACGTAATGCAGAATTCGACAATTCAATACAGTCCCATCAAAGTCAGTCAATCTTCATCCATCCTTCCGGTACGCTTAACCCCCAGCGTGACATTTCGCCCTGATGATAAATAGCACGCCCTTGCTGGCCGATTTGGATAGGAATGCGGCTTGCGTCTTCATTATTATTTAAAATGCGTAACACAATTTGGCTCGCCATCTCTCCTTGGTCACTAGCCGCTAACACAACACCACCCGCCGCTTTGCCCGCACCGATCGAAAAATCCCAAAAACCAAATAAAGGAACATTGGCATGCTTGTTTGTCCACGCTAATATTTTGTCAGCAGACACATTGTTTTCTTTATCGTCCACCAAGGTTTGATAAAGCCCTACAACGATAGCCCCAAATCCTTTTTCTTGAGCGGTATTAATTCGTGTCTGCCACTCTTGTTCTGTGGCCACTGACACCATCTCGGTTGCAATGCCTAAATTCTTTTCAATCATATCGGCTTGGGTTTGCATAAATTCCAACGCAATACTCGCCGTACTACCCGAATCAAATAACACCAATACTTTACGCTTATCTTTATCGAGCATCCGGCCAATTTCTCCCATGGTTTTCACATAGAGGGGGCGCTCTAAAACACCGGTCACTTTGGCTTGTCCTTGGTATTGAACCATGAATTTTCGTGGGTTTGAATTAATCCCCAAAAACACGATTGAGATTGGCTCGTTGTAGAGTTTCGGCAACATATGAACCAACGCATTGTCGTCTCCTAAAACCACTACCTGTGGTTTCAGTTGCTGATATCGGCTAAAGGCTTGTTCGGCGATTTGTGAATAACGGCTCGCTGGTACCCGTTTGGTGTCCATCTCAAAGGTATGCAGTTCGTGCGCAGGCGTTAACGACTGCTTAAGGGCGGATACATAGCTAGCGTCCCATTCATAACCTTGCTCGTAGCTCTCTATTAAGAGTACTTTTCCCGCAATCACGGGCGCACTTATCACACACAATATCCATATCCAACGCATGAACTGCCTCCAATGATTCGGCTATTTTTTATAGTGTAGTCAATAAGATGTTATTCACACTTCCCATGTGACATCTATACTCAAATTATCACTCAAAAAAATGAGAAGCAGGATGAACAAAAGCCGAACATTTAATGAAAGCATAGATAACCCACTATCGAGTCGTATTGGTCGCAGGATCATTTTTTTTCTTGTCATTTTGAGTGGTGCTGTCACCCTGATGACAACGTTAGCACAAACGTATTTCGACTATGACAGAGAGTTCGATGATGTGGCTCAGCGTCATCACGAAATAGAATTCGTTCATGCCGAACTGCTTGCCACTTCTTTATGGAATTATGATCTCGTGGCACTTCAACAGCGCTTAGATGGCTTAGTGAACTTGCCTAAAATTGATTATTTGGAAATCACGTCTGGCGGTTATCAATTCAGTGCCGGAGAAAAAGTGACGGAGCGATTGGTGGCTCACCGTTACCCAATGCTTTATATCAACCCAAAAACGGAAGCCAAAGAGCAGATTGGTGAGATCTACGTTGAGTCTAATGCCCAAGAAATCTACAACTACTTAGTCAAGCAGTTTCTACTGATATTAGTAGTGAACGCCATCAAAACGGCTTTTATTTGTTATGCCATTTTGATGATTTTCCATGAGAGCGTAAATCGACGAGTCTTCGCCATTGCTCAATACTTACGCAAGTACAACCCTCGCCATCCGCCAAAACCACTAAAACTTCCCCATAAGAAATGGATTATGGGGCATAACGATGAACTCACTTGGCTGGCCGATGAGACTAATAAAATCACCGGAAATGTAACTACGTTGTACAGTAATATAAAACTTGAACAAGAACGATTGGCCGATTTTACGGACGTCTCATCCGACTGGTTATGGGAGACGGATAGTACTGACAGGTTGATTTACACTTCCGAACCCATGCGTCAAGCTTTAGAGATCAGTGAAAATAGCAAGCCACTACTTTCAGAGATTGACTCACTGCGAGATATGAAAAAATTACTCCAGTCCATTACTAAACACTGCTCGTTTTCAATGTGTGAGGAGACAATTATCATCAATGATTGTAAGCACTATTTGATGTTTCAAGCAGTAGCACGATATGAGAAGGATATGTTTCTCGGGTTACGGGGCACAGCCATTAATATTACCGAGCTAAAACTGGCGCAGCTTGAACTACAAAAACTCAACCAAAACTTAGAGCGTCAAGTCGCCAAACGAACCTGCGATCTGGAAAACAGTATTGAGCAACTAAAAGCCACGCAAACACAGTTGATTGAATCTGAGAAATTAGCGGCTTTAGGTGGTTTAGTTGCAGGGGTGGCGCATGAAGTCAACACGCCATTAGGTATCGCGGTGACCGCAAGTTCGGTAATCATTGAGGTAACACAAGAGCTAAATAGCGCCTTCGCCAACCAAACGCTCACAAGTCAGCAGTTTTCTGAATTGATGCAGAGAATGAATGAAACCAATACGATGCTTGAAAGCAACTTAAATCGTGCTGCCAAACTGATCCGAGACTTTAAACAAACAGCGGTCGATCAGGTATCTGAGAGTCGTAGTCAATTCTCAATCCACCAAGTATTAAGCGCGCTTATCGCTAGTCTTCATCCCGAGACCAGGAAAATCCCTGTTACCCCCGTACTTGAAGGCGATGAAGGACTAACCATGAACAGCTTACCTGGAGTATTGACTCAAATAGTCTCTAATCTAGTGATGAATAGCGTCAACCACGCTTTTAGTGATGAGCAAAACCCCATCATAACCATTGCGTTCAAACAGGAAGGAGAGAATATCCTCTTAGAATATAAAGATAATGGCTGTGGCGTCGAACCAAAACTGCACCATAAAATCTTTGAACCCTTTTTTACCAGCAAAAGAGGCCGTGGCGGATCAGGGCTTGGCTTGAATCTTGTCTTTAATCTAGCGACTCAAAAATTACAAGGAAAACTAGATTTTAGTTCTAATGTTGGCCAAGGTGTTCATTACGTTTTTACTCTCCCTAAGGCTCTTGAACTTGTTAATGATGATGCTGCAATAAATGATGCAGTAATAATAGACAGAAAGTAATAATAGATAGAAAGTAAGAGGGTCAAGGTTGCCAATCATCGTAAGGACGGTGAATAGCATCATAGAGTATTTTCAATACTCCACTTTCCTCTAGTTGAGAGAGTATTCGCGTTAAGTATTGATCAACCTCATCGCCTTTAGAGCCGTGAGCAATGACAAATACATCCTTGAAATCGGCAAAGTGTTGGCGTGAAACATTCTCTAAACCTAAACTTTTCAGCGCAATATCCGCTTCTTCTTGTGCCCAGACAAATCCATCAATACGTCCAGCGGCTACTTTAAGTAGTGAAGCATTGATGCTATTTGAGCGCGCAACTTCAAAAGGTATATAGCTAGGAACGGCCTCAACGTAGTATTTATCAGGCTGGCTCCAAAGCTGTTCTGACGTGATTCGATTGGCTTTATTTGTATAAAGAACATGTGCCACTAAACCGAACGACTTCGTACTAAAACGAAATGGTAACTTTCCTTCAGGATCATCAACATAAATCGCGGGTAAGGCAAAGTCAGCTTGCTTATTAACGACCCCATGTACAGCTCGATGCAAAGGGAAAACTTCAATATGGATCTCTGTATCAGGGTCGACCTTATCCATGTACCTCACTAATTCGGCAAATGGCCCCGAACCATCCGCATTAATCAGTCCAGGGAGTTCACCAAGGTGTGCGACCATTTGTTTAGGTTCATTAAGTTTGGGATTTGAAGGATCAATTTGTGCTTGTACAAAAGGAATCTGAACGATGGCTAAGCTAGACGTACACAAGCCAACAATCGTCTTTAATTGGTTGCTTTTCACTCTATCCTACTCCCTGAAAACGGATTTATTTTTCGGTTCCAAAAAAGATTCTAGTCTGGAAACTGTTCACGAATAGTGATGAAATCATCCCAATGTGCCAACATCAGATCGACCAACATCGGATCAAAATGTTTTCCTTTTTGCGCGACAATTTCTTGTTTGATTGTCTCTTCCGGCCAAGCATCTTTATAACTGCGTTTCGAGCCAAGGGCATCAAACACATCAGCTAATGCTGTGATTCTGCCACTGATAGGAATGCCTTCACCGGCTAATTGGTTTGGGTAACCGCTTCCATCCCATTTTTCATGGTGAGAACCGGCAATCTCTTTCGCTTTGATAATTAAACTGCGTTTTGAACGACTTAAGATATCAACACCGTATTCAACGTGTTTTTGCATGATCGCCCATTCTTGAGCGTCCAATTTCCCTGGTTTATGAAGAATACTGTCAGGGATCGCCACTTTACCTACATCGTGCAGGGGTGACGCATTTTTAATCATATAAATATCCTGCTCAGGTAGGGTCATTAATGTGGCTAATTTTTCACAGATCAGAGAAACCCGCTGTACGTGAGCCCCTGTTTCTTTACTTCTGGCTTCGACGGCATTGGCTAAGTTATAAACAAGCTCCCTCGATGTTTCGCGTAAATCAAGCTGTAAATTTAAGTTTTCAAAAGTTAACCCTATGTTGTACATATAGATTTCAAGCAAGCGTTCGTCATTTTCAGATAAGCGCTCAAGCAAATTAATATAGAGTAAATTTTCTACACCACGACTGTCTGTCATATAAAGTACAGAGGCATCATCGTAGCTATGAGACATTTTGCTTTGCAGTGCAAGCTGGCAGCGCTTAGCCACTTCCGAAGGTAAGCGCGAGAAATCACAGTCAGAATAAAAATCGACAAATCCTCCAATAGCCGCCAACGTTAAAGCACACGAACCTTCGCCTTCAGATTTAGGCTGAACGATACAATAAAATGCCGATGCATGGAGTTTAAGTAAAGAAGTGAGCTGGCTCAGTACCGATTCAGCATAGGTTTGTAAGGTTGTGGTATTTTGTACCTTCGCTGAGGCTTCAATCACGCGTTTAAGCCCCTCTTTTTGCTCTTCTATCAAACAAAGATCCCGATAAGATCGCAACATCGAATAGAGCAGGGTTCTGAGTTTTTGTGTGGTAAGTTCTGTTTTCTCTTTATAGTCATCAATTTCATACTCTTGGATGACCGTATCTTCGGGGGCTTGCCCTGCTTGCCCGGTACGTAATACCAAACGAATGATTCTATTCTTACACTCTTCACGGATATGCCTAACTAAATCTAACCCCGCGTGTTCCGTCTCCATAACTACATCAACGAGCGCTAAAGCTATATCGGGCTGAGTATTCAGCACTTCTCTGGCTTCAAGACCAGACATAGCAGACAGTAGCTCTAGTGGCCGTCCTTGAAATGAAAACCCTCTTAGCGCTAAACGAGTGATCTGGTGCATCTGCTCATCATCATCGACTAGCAGTACTCGCCATGGTTTATTTTCAACACTAAGTTCATGACTCTCCTGGCTCTTTGGTTGAGCCTCTTGTCGAAAATCCGCAAACAGATCCATCGCTTATCTCTCTATATTGACAATATTCCTACTCTTATAGGTTTAGCACATAACCGTTTTGTTGGTGGTTAGAATCTAATCAATGTGATGAATAAATTGATTTTTACAAGCCATATGCTCAATGATATTGATATTTCAATCACCTTCATAAGCCGTGCTCGAGGTGCAATAATTTCATCGCGTTTAGTAGATAAAAAAGTTTATGAATGAAGAGTGCCATTTACCAATGCCGTGGAATTAATCATTTCGTTTTTTACGAAATTCTCGTGGTGTGCAATGGCTCCATACCTTAAAACGAGTACTAAAGTTTGCTGGGTTAGGATAGCCGACAATGTCACCGACATGTTGGATTGGCCAGTCGGTAGAAACAAGCAAACGAGCGGCGTACTCCATACGCATTCGCGTTAAGTGGGCTTTAGGACTGTGGCCAAAGTGCTGCTGACATAAACGATGCAAATGAGCTTGCGAGCAAGGAAATAATGCGGCGAGATTTTCTATTGTCCAATCTTTATGCAGCTGGCTCTGGACACGCTGAAAGACGCGATTTAAACGCAACAAAGTACGCGAGAGCGGCAGTTCAATCGGTGCTCGGAGCATGATTTCTATCTGTTCAACAATACGTTGCCCGACCTGCTCACCAAGCTCAGCAGGCAGTGTTAAGGTTCGCAGTAGCGCTTGAATACTCGCATACATGACCGCAGCGATAGGCGTTAATGTGTAATGTATTTCTTCTTTTACGGTGTTTTTCCAATGACGCTGTGGTGCAAGAAAGATCCACACCACTTGCCACTCTTCTTCTTCAATTCCAAAACCATTTTCGACACCCGCTGGTACCACAATTAATGAGCTCGGTTCCAGTAAGTAACGGTCACTCCCACTCGCAAGCCAACCTTTTCCCTTCACCGTGTATAACAGCATATGCACGCTCTGATTTTTCCGATAAACAGAAAACATTTCGCGGCAGGTTGCAATTCCGCATTGCACAATGCCGCTTTGCTCCAATGCTAAGACGCGACTTTGGTCAATAAATTCTTGATGTGTTTTATCTGAGATGGAATACCGTTCTTGCTTGTCTGACATATGAGAGTTTGGCAAAAGTTATAGAGGTATTGAGAGAATACAAAAATTACGATTCGATTTACACTTGCCGCATATCAAAATGAGGTAATGCACCATGTTTATGACTCCCTTTCATCAGCTAGACCGTCAATTTTGGCGCAAATTGATCGATATTGGCGTACCGGTATCCCTCCAGTCAATGCTGTTTTCACTGTTAGGTGTAGTGGATATTTTTATGGTCAGCCAATTAGGTGAATCCGCTACGGCGGCCGTTGGTGTTGGCAACCGAATATTTTTCTTTAATCTCATCGTTATTGTTGGCGCTAGCGGTGCAGTAAGCGTGTTAGCTTCGCAATATTTTGGTGCAGGTAACATCGAGGGCATAAAACGGACATTGGCTCAGTCTTGGATAGTGGCTCTGCTGTTTACACTCCCCTTTATGCTGCTCTATTTGTGGATACCTCAGTCTGTTGTTTCTTTAGTGGCCAATGATGCTCAATACGTCACACTAGCCACGGATTATTTATGGATCACAGCACTTAGCTTATTTTGTACCGCATTAGTAGTGCCACTAGAGAGCGCACTACGTTCTGTCGGCGTGGCAAAGTTGCCAACTCAAGTAAGCATTCTCGCCATCATTATTAACGCTGTCTTAAACGCTTTACTCATCTTTGGCCTGTTCGGCTTTCCAGAATTGGGGGTTGTGGGTGCAGCGATTGGCACAAGCATCTCACGCGGCTGCCAAACCATGCTGCTTTTTTGGCAAGTAAAGCGACATTACGCTCATCTATTGCCCAATCGCGAAAACTGGCAGCAAGCAAAAATGAAACACCATAGACAGCGCTATTTTAAAGTCGCAAGGCCAATGATTATTCACGATTCAGCATGGGCGGCTGGCATTTTGATTTACAACGTTATTGTCGGCCAGTTGGGCGTTTCTGAACTTGCGATTATCTCACTGCTTTCCCCCATTGAAAGTGTACTCATTTCCGCCTTTCTTGGATTTGCCGTGGCCGCCTCTATCTTGCTTGGACATGAAATTGGTGCACAGCGTTACGAGCGTGCCGCGCAGACTTCTTGGTGGTATGTACTTACTAGCTGCGGGCTGGCGTTGCTGCTGGCATTGTTCTGCTTTTTGGCTGAACCTTGGATTTACGCTTTGATCGAAAAAAGTCCACTGCATGATACACAAATGGCCGTGAATGTTTGCTTAGTAATGGCGTTTGGGATGGTACTACGGGTATTTAATATGGTCGGTATCGGTGGCGTGTTAAAAAGTGGCGGCGATATTAACTACAGTATTTTCATTGACTTATTTGGCCAATGGGCGATTGGCATTCCGTTGGCTTATTACACAGGGTTGGTTCTTGGCTGGCCTTTGCATTGGGTTATGATGGTTATTATGCTTGAAGAGGCCGTCAAAATTATCCTTACAACACAACGGATCCATTCCAAACGTTGGATCAATAACTTGGTCAACGAGACAGAGCCTTCAACGCTCAAAGCATAGTTAAACTGAGTATAACTCTATGCTTGGAGCGAACGTAACCAACACAGTTGCTGATTAAGTAGGAAATGTCTTAGCGTTACGCCTTATATTTGAACTGAGCAATCTCACTATTTAGTGTCTCTGCTTGCCCAGAAAGGTCGGTAAGCACTCCATCAACATCATTCACCTGCCCAGAAACCGACAGTGAGGCATCAGCAATCGAAGTAATACTGCTGCTGATTTCATCCGTTACTGATTTTTGCTCTTCTGTCGCGGCAGCAATTTGCACATTCATGTCATTCAGTTCGGTTAACATCGACATGATTTGAGCAAGCATATCCGTATTCAAATGGCAGGTTTCAACCCCTTTCACCACGGTTTTATTGGCCTTTTCAATTCCTTGCGACACACTGTTTATTTCATGTTGTAGCGAATCGATTTTTTTACGGATCTCTTCAGTCGAAGTCTGCGTGCGCCCTGCTAATGATCGCACTTCATCGGCAACGACCGCAAAACCACGACCCTGCTCGCCAGCACGTGCTGCTTCAATCGCCGCATTAAGGGCCAGTAAGTTGGTCTGCTCGGCGATACCTTGGATAACATCAAGCACTTCAGCAATAGAATTACTTTCACTATGGAGCCGCTCAATAGCTTCCACCGCCATCTTCATCTCATCGCTCAACAAACTGATTTCATTTCCCAACGCTTCCCCGACGTCGACACTTTGTGACCCTGTATCATTAGCTGATTTCACATAATCGGCAGCTCGGCTAGCAAACTGCGCTACCTCGCCAATTGAAGCACTCATTTGATTTACCGCCGCCGCGACCGATTCTGTTCTCATACTCTGCTCGGCAACAGCGCCTCGCGTGCTCTCCATATTGGAAGACATACGATGAGTGCTGCCGTTGAGTGACTCCGTCGCCCGCGCAAACTGCTCAATGGTTTTCTGTAAGCTGCTAAATAGCTGGTTAAAGGCAACCGCAACTTCCGCCATTTCATCTTTACCCTTTTCACTTAAACGCGCGGTTAAATCATTCTCCTGATTAATCCGATGCAGCTCTAACGACGCACTGCGGATAGGTTTGGATATACCACTTCCTACGACGTAAGAAATAAAGAGTGAGAGCACCACAAGAACAGCAATGCTAATCAACACCGTCTGCAGTACTGAACGCTCTAAAGTCGAGACATCTTGTAACGCCTCAGATTGATCGATTTCAGTTAATATAGCCCATTTTTGTCCCAAAACATCCAGAGGTGCGTAGGCCGAAAGTACTTCAACATTGCGATAGTCTTTGATGGTTTCTAGGCCTTGTCCACCCGCCAATGCCTGTCGTACCGCGTCGGTCTTGATGCGTTGACGCCCAATGGCCGAACCCTTGGTTTTGATTTGATCAATGGTGGCTGGCTCAACACCAATATCAGTTAAGGTTTGAAAGTATTGCTCAGGATCTTCTAATAAAAACCGTGATTGACTGCGCAATAAACCATCTTGCCCCACGAGGTAAGTTTCTCCACTTTTACCGAGCCCCGCATCAGCCCAGCTACCACCAAATGTCATGATGTTGTTGATCACATCGATCGGCATCTGAAAGATCAGCGTGCCTACCCGCTGCTGTTCTTTGAAAATTGGGGCCGAAATAAACGAAGCCGCTGCCTCATAGGAAGGATAATAAGGTGCAAAATCTTCGAGGTAGGATTGCCCCTCTTGCAAGTTTTTTGCTTTAGCAAATGCATGGCCTAGCCCCGAATTTTGATATGCGCCAGTTGATAAATTGGTCGCAAAATCCAGTTCTTTAAACACGGTATAAACCACGTTGCCTGACAAATCGACAAGGAAAATATCGTAATAGCCAAACGCTTCTAAAAATCGCCTAAATGAGGCGTGATAACGCCGGTGAGCTTCATCATAGCTGCTGCCCAATGAATCAAAATCCAAGTGATGTTTGGATCCAAGCTCGTTAGGGTTTACGCCGATGTAGCGAGCCTGCAGTGCTTTTCCCTGCTCTGAAAGCTGTGCAAACGCACCAAGTTCATTTGGCTGACTGCCACTGTTTTCCTGACGGTAAGTACGACCAAACTGATCACGATAATACCGTCCTAGCGCATCCATATCTTGGGGCGTTATACGGTGGGCAGGATAACGAGAGAACGAACGAGTAAAAGAATCCATTGCTTCTTGAGTCGATACCTCGGAAGACAAGGTCTCAATTTGCAGACGGATCTGTTTGAAATAGTTAGTTATTTCACTCTTTTTGATTTCGCGTACGGAGGTAAGTTGATTTGCGGCTCGGTCATAAAGTGCTTGGCTTGAGAGCTCTGATGCTCGCCACCCAACAAAACCACCGCTGATTACCACGCCAACTGAACACAAGATAGTACATGCCGCAATGATTTTCGTTGATATTTTCATAGTCAAACCCTACGCATAGAAATGAACAACTTTTTGTAAAGCCATCGTCGCCCCCAGCCACTGGGTTTATATGAAATTTGTATTATGAGCTTTTCAAAGTGTAGGTCACGGTTTGGCTTTTGCGTAGAAAAACGACCGGATACATCCAAACAACTTGTTGAAGTTGCAGGTAGGCGGTAAGTGAGCTCATCCCCATGAGCACAAGTAAACTCTATGCTGGGTTAAGCAAACGTAGCCAGCACTGCTGCAGCTTCAAGTGCACAACGAAGGGAAAATAACCACCAGGTCGAGATCTAAAACTAACACATTGATAGTATTAGCTTTAATCGATTAATCCATCACATTTTGCGGCGCAGATAAAATCGTTTTTGTGCAATCCTTTGATGGAATGGCTCCACCAAGTCACGGTCACTTTTCCCCACTCTAATAACAAACTGGGGTGGTGGAATTCCGCTTCAGCTAATTGAGCAACTTGGTTAGAAAATGCCCACGCTAACTTGAAGTTTTTGAACACATACACTTTTTCCAACTGGGGGATGTCATCACGTACAACAATAGACCACCCCTCAAGCTCAGTGAGTAGTTGCTGCTGCTCGGGGATCGATAATGCTAGCGCATCAAGGCTACAAGCTTCACAACGTAATTCTTCAAGCATGGGTCTCTTCCTTGGGTTGAAATAAGGGGGCCAACAAACCTGCCTGCATGGCACTTTCTACCTGCTGTACAAGATTTTCTTGGCTCAAATGGTACAGATCTCGTAGATCATCCAACACATAGTAAATGGGTTGCATGATATCAATACGATATGGCGTTCTCAGCACTTGTTGGATGTCAAATTTTTCACGTATGGCCGTTTGATTATCAAGGCTATACACGGTTTCAGCGGGGGAGGATAAAATACCTCCGCCATAGATTTTTACACCGTCACTTTCTTGCACTAAACCAAATTCGACAGTAAACCAATAGAGCCGCGCCAAATAAGCTCTCTGTTTTTGGCTCGCGTTAGCCCCAAGCTTGCCGTAAACCTGAGTAAATGATGCAAAATCAGGATGAGTAAGCATCGCGCAATGACCAAAAATCTCATGAAAAAAATCCGGTTCTTGCAAATAGTCAAACTCTTCACGGCTACGCAAAAACGTGGCAACTGGAAATTTTTTCTCTGCCAACAAGGCGAAAAATCGATCAAAATTGATTAAAGCGGGCACTGGCTCGACTTGCCATCCGGTTTCTCGTTGCAAAATACGGTTGATATCGGGCAACTGAGGAACCTGATCTTTAGAGAGTTGCAGCATCGCTAACCCATCCAAATAGGCTTGGCATGCTCGCTGCTCAACGACGGTCTCTTGACGCGCGATCAGATCATACCAAATCCGATCCTCTTCGTTACTCCAGTCAATGAAACCTTTGCTATTTAATGGCTTAGAATGATACTGCGTCATATCACAACCTTTTAACAAACCGATTACATTAAGCCTATCGCCTCGTGAAAAGTCTGCCAATCTTAGGCTCGACATCTGACGACGCTCACGCGTAACAAATATTTTACATTTATGGTTTTTTTACTTAGATATCATGGATATGATTATGGCCAACCCGTTTGACTTTACGGCGTTCGCCGACAACACTAAACAGTGCCAACAGATCAGAAAATAAACGGATATATACCCACTTGTAGGGTTGTAGGGAACGCGATTATGTTTGAAGAAAATTTGACGCCGCACACACCGCTTTGGGTCCCTAGCCAAGACCGCATCAAAGCGTCCAATTTAAACCAGTTTATTGAGCACATTAATATGCAAGGTGAGGCGATAGAAAGCTACTCACAACTGCATCTCTGGTCCGTTGCCGAGAGAAAACAATTTTGGTTAGAAGTGTGGCAATTTTGCGATGTGATCGGCTTTCGTGGTAACTGCATTTACGGTGAGGGGATTGCGAGATGGGACGACTTCACCGCTGCCAGAGACACAATTTGGTTTCCCCAAGCACAATTGAACTACGCGGAAAATCTGCTCTCTTATGCGTTTCAACAACCGGAAGGCATTGCCGTTTGGTTTAAAAATGAAAATGGGCAAAGCAAGAAGCTAACATGGCAGCAACTCAGTGATCAGGTTTCTATTATCCAGCAGTGGTTAAAACAAAATGGAGTTGAAAAAGGTGATGTTGTCGCCGGTTACTTACCCTATATGACCGAAACTTTAGTGGCTATGTTAGCGACTACTAGCTTAGGAGCCGTTTGGACATCAACCTCTCCTGATTTCGGTGTCGACAGCGTAGTAGAACGTTTCGGCCAAGTACAACCCAAAATTTTATTCTGCTGCAATGGGTATACGTTTAATGGCAAAACCCATCTCATGGAAGAAAAAAATGGTCAGATTGCCGATGCTATTTCGAGCCTACACAACATTTGTCAGATCGAATATTTACAGCAACGCTCACTCACGGCTGATTTTAACGACGCTTTTTCTGATTGGAATGCGATTCTCGCAAGTTACCTTCCACGTGGGCTACGCTATGAACGCATTGGCTTCAATGACCCACTGTTTATCTTGTACTCATCAGGTACGACAGGTAAACCCAAATGCATCGCCCATTCGGTTGGCGGTACGATTTTAAATCATCTCAAAGAGCATCAATTACACTGTGATATTCAACCGGGCGATCGTGTGTTTTATTACACCACTTGTGGGTGGATGATGTGGAACTGGCATGTTTCGGCGCTCGCTAGCGGTGCTACGTTGGTTATTTATGATGGTAGCCCAATGTATCCGCAACCGGGTGTATTGTGGGATTTGGCAGAAGAAGCCAACATCACTTTGTTCGGTACATCGGCCAAATATTTAGAGGCACTGCAAAAAACCGCGTATTCACCGAGCGATTACTACCCTCTCTCCTCACTGAAAACATTATGTTCAACAGGTTCGGTTTTGTACCCAAAACAGTTTGATTATGTATACGCCAACATAAAAGCGGACTTACACCTCGCCTCTATCTCGGGTGGAACCGATATTTGTGGCTGCTTCGTGCTTGGCAACCCCATATTGCCGGTGTATCGAGGAGAATGCCAAGGCGCAGGCTTAGGACTTGATGTCGCCGTATTTAACGACCTTGGTCAACCCGTGATACAACAACGGGGAGAGTTAGTCTGCTGCAACAGTTTCCCTAATCAACCCATCGGGTTTTGGCATGACGATGGCCAACGTTATCACGATGCGTATTGGAGCAAGTTCTCTGGTGTATGGCACCACGGTGATGAAGTTGAGTGGACCGACAATGGGGGAATACGTTTTTATGGGCGCAGTGACACCACCTTAAACCCTGGGGGCGTGCGTATCGGCACGGCGGAAATTTATCAGCAAGTGAATAGCTTTCCTGAAATACAAGATTCGGTCGCAGTGGGTCAGAAAATCGATAATGATGAGCAGATCATCCTTTTTGTACAACTGGCTCCACAGTGCGAACTCAACACCCTACTGGTGAACACCATCAAACAGCGCCTAAGAGAAAACTGCTCCCCTCGTCATGTTCCTGCGCAGATCCATTCCATCAGTGATGTCCCGCGCACCAAATCCGGAAAACTGGTAGAACTCGCGGTGAAGCAAGTACTGCATGGCGAGACAGTCAAAAACTTAGGTGCCATTGCCAATCCTCATGTATTAGAAGAAATCCACGCGCTGTTTACATAAACACGATTCTCGAAATAAAAGGCGATGGAAGTTGATGTAGGTACATAGCGGTAAATATTTCGGCAGCTTGTCAAATAACCCGCATCTTTTCGTGTAATTTGTCAGTATGTCAGTGATATGCTTTTGAAAAAGTCTGGAGGAACCGCCTTTATTTATGGATTATATTCACCTTTCAAGAATCAGTTTAAAACACTTAACAGCGCTACACGTCATGCTCAGTACCCGCAGCGTCACGCAGACAGCGGCCCAGCTCTGCATTAGCCCTTCAAGCATCAGTAAAAACTTATCGCAACTACGCATTCTCTTGGAAGATGAACTATTTTATCGTGACGGCACACATTTGATACCTACCCCTTTCGCGCTACAAATGGGTCCTACTGTCCATTCAATTCTCTCTAGCATGAATGGATTGCTGCATCACTCAAATTTCGAACCTCAACATTATCAGGGGAAATACCGCCTTGCGATGCGAGAAAGTGCCTTTGAGCTATTTGCTCCTATTTTGACGAACGTAATAAAAAATCATGCACCGCAAGCTTCCTTTACTATCTACTCGAAAGATCACTATGGCTTCGACGCCCTGCAAAGCGGGCTGATTGATTTCGTCATTTTGCCACACGATATCAGCCAACCCCCAACGCGAGATAAAGAACTCGTGTGGGAAGTGATTACTCACGATGAAATGGTCTGCTTAATGCGTAGTGATCATGCTTTAGCCAATGAAGTACTCACTACCGAACATTACCTTGCTCAATCGCATATCGGCATCATGGACAAAGAGCTGGCTGAACCTTTTTTTGAACAGAATTTAGCTCAATCTCATCGAGCTCGTCATGTTCCGGTTGTTGTCGCTGACTTTGGTGCGGCCGCCATCTTATGCAAGCATACCGACTCACTCTTTACTTGCTCCAAACGCTGGGCGGAACAAGCGATGCAAGCTAAGGGGTTGCTCATCAAACCGTTACCTTTCAATTATGGGAAAGTGGCTTACAGCTTAGTTTGGAACAAGCCCAGTATGAACGACCAAGCTTTGAAATGGTTGTGTGATCAGCTCAAAAAACCACACTGATGTTTGTGAATCAACATTGAAAATTTAGCTCAATGCTTAAAATAAAGAAGGCCAGCACTATTTTGCGCTGGCCTTCTTTATTTATCTTCTGATGTGCTTTTATTTTTGCTTAACCCTAGCCATGAGTTATCAGTCAACAAACAGAATTATTCGTGATCAATGCCTTATAGTCTTCTAGGGAGTGACTATCATGACACTTATCAACAAGCTAGAGCTTACGCAAGTTGGTCATTATGGAACAGTGAAATAATGTAAATAAGCCATTCTCAATCTGGAAAACCATCGACTTTATAATGTTATTTCCTACCAATGCCCATCACTACTGGCGCTAGACCTTTTGAATTTTTAACCTTAAACGCAACTGCGGTTTCCACTTGGCTAAAACCTGCGCTTTTCAGTTGTGTCTCAATTTGGTTTTGGCTAAGACCATAGTCAGGATCATCTTCTTCAACCAACCAGTCCCAATGAATAAAAACGCCATGCTCATCTAATAGAGAATGAATGATGGTAAATACTTCATTAAGATTCGGCACAAACGCGCACACAGATGACGCCACAACAAGATCGAATTGTTTGCGAAAGGCCGGATGTTGCGCGACTAGCCCACGGGTCAGAAAATCCACCACGGGTTCAACGTTGACCAACTCTTTTTTATCCAACTCTTCAATCATGGCCTCAGAGCCATCGAGCGCGACAATATCTCTGGCATGGCGAGACATCATTTGGCTCAGCAAGCCCGTACCACACCCGAAATCAAGAACATGTTTACCTTCGAGAGTGACCCGTTTCTGCAATTGCTGAAACACATTTTGAGCAAAAAGCGTTGTGGATTCGTCCTGCTCCCACTGAGCCGCACACTCATCCCATTCGTTCGCCATCATGGCCTCCGTGTTACTTCTTGTATTGGGGAAATTTTCCCAAGAATAAACCAAAACTGTGTTACGTTCATAGAGTTACAGCTCAATCTTGACTAAGAAATGATGAACTGGCTTTGATTGGCGAGAAAACCGTCAGTTGGTAGAAGAACATCAGATAGGCAGTGGTACTAAAATTGTTTATGATCAACCCATTATTGTGCCTTAGAGAACGTTATGAACCTTTCTCAAATTGAAGCATTTTTCTCTGTCGCGGACACTGGCTCAGTCTCTGAAGCGGCGCGACAATTAGAATGTAACCGAACCAAACTCAGTATGGCGATTAAAGCGTTGGAGAAAGAGCTCGATACCGCTCTGTTTGTGCGCACTGGCAACAACCTGACCTTATCTGAAGCGGGGAAAGCAATTTATAAAGATTGTGAAAGTGTTTTGGTGACCATTGCACGTATAAAACACACCTGTACGCAAATATCACGGGGCTTCAACGCCGAGATGTGGATTGCCCGTGATGATTCTCTTCCTGATGCCTTGTGGCAAGATTTTGCACACCAGCTGAATAATCGTTTTCCCGCGACCTCGTTTAACCTTGTATTGGCTTCAAGCGGCGACTTAGCCAACTTGATTGCCACTCATCAAGTCGATTTTGCTTTTGGCGTCGATTATGAAAGAATCAACGACCCGCGGATCACTTATCAACCTTTGGGTAAAATCCGGATGATGTCGGTGTGCAAAAGTGACCACCCGCTAACTAAAATTTCGCGAGTCACCGACGAAGAACTGCGCAGAGCAATGCAAGCCGTGATGGTCTATTTAAACGAAAAAGATAACCCCGAATTACAACCTTTCTCTCGTCGCTACATTGGCTTTTCCAGTTTCGATTACATGCTCAATACCATTTTGACTGAGAATGCATGGGGCGTATTGCCAGAACCTTTAATTCGCCACTTCCTACGTGAACAAAAGCTAACGGTGATTAAGCACACCTACGGTCTCACTCAAGAAGATTACTGCATGTTTACGGCCACTGGCATGGCCGAACACCCTGGCATGAACTGGTTAGCCGATAAGTTGCGTGACTATTTGTTTGATTTTTAATTTTCTTGTTTGATTTTTAATTTTCGTTGTTTGGTTTTTAAGATGCCCACATTTCAAACAATCTAAAGCGAAGACAGTCAGCGTCAATTATCCTGACAGGAAAATAACGACATAACTAGTTGTTTTAATTAAAAATAAACTTAACCCCCAATATTCAAGCCAACGACCAATGCACTTAGAGATTGTCAAAACCGTGCTTTAAGCCAAAATAACAGCATGTTTTCAACAGGTAGTCTTTTATGTGTGCTCGAACAAGAAATAATGAAAATCGCATTTTGACGATTTCGGCCCTTTTAGCTTCTGGCTTTGCTGGTGGCGGACTTGTGGTTGGTATGCTTGTCGGTTCACTGGTTATCGTGTTTGACGGTGTGTATTCACTGGTTAGTTTGCTGTTAACATTATTGTCGCTGGTGGCGTCACGCTACATTCGTAAACCTTCTGACTCGACTTTTCCCTTTGGACGCGCGGTGCTAGAACCTGCGGTTATTGCTATCAAAGCCAGCGTTATTTTGTTAGTCGTGAGTTATTCGTTGTACTCGGCTGTCATGGCATTGTTTAGCAGTGGTCGAGAAGTGGATGCTTCTATCGCCACTGTTTTTGGCACAGTGAACGTGATTGGTTGTGCGATTGCGTGGTGGTTCATAGTCAACAAGAGTAAACGTTACTCTTCTGGTTTGATTGACGCTGAAGTAAAACAGTGGCAAATGGACACGCTATTAAGCGTCGCGGTAACGGTCGGTTTCATTGCCGCTTGGTTGATGACCTTGTCTCCTTGGGCAAAATATGCCGTCTATGCAGACCCAATCATGATGCTATTAATGTCGTTTTACTTTATCAAAGTGCCTTATGACATGCTTAAATCGGCAACGCGTGAATTGTTGATGATGTCACCAAGCAAAGAGATTTGTAAAACCGTGGATCAAGGTGTCATTGCCGTAGGTGAAGAATCAGAGCAAGATATCGAGTTGACTGCGGTGACTAAAGTCGGTCATGAGCTGTGGGTCAATGTCGATATTCGCCCTGATGAGAATGAAATGATTGCACTCGAAGATATCGAAAGTACTCGTCGCTCGCTACATAAGCGTTTATCAAAGCTGCCATTCGTACTGCAATTAACCATGAACGTGGCTCGCTAATCAGTCTCAATTAAACGGAAAAAGCCCTCTCTGGAACGAGAGGGCTTTTTTATACATAGCAAAGCTGTTGCAATGTCAGGCTATTGGCATTTTCTCTTGCACCGTCGATTGACGTTCTCTGGTCGCCCACCAACAAATTAAAGAACCCATCGTCACCATAATCACACCTTGCCAAAAGCTTAGCCCAAGCGCTACACCTAAGATTAGCGATGAAAGCAAGGTTGAAATCACTGGCGTGAAATAAGAAAGAGTCGCCAATAGAACCATGTTGCCACGCAAGATTGCCACATTCCAAAGTGCATAACCGCTGCCCATCACCACACCCGTTAACGCTAAATTCAAGGTTGCTGGAACGGTAAACACTAAAGTGCTTTCGCTGCTAAGAAAATACTTAATCCAGAGGGCGATAGCAGTAGCCATAAAGAACAGGATAATGGCATTTTGTCCATTGGCTAACTGTTTGGTGATATTGCAATAAACAGCCCAAATAATCGCCCCGCCAAACGCCATGCTATAGGTTAAGGGATTAGTCGCAATATTGGCTGATATTTGCATCACCGAAAATCCACTATCACCAGTAATGGTCCAAGCAACCCCAACAAATGCGAGCGCAACGCTTGGATACACCAGAATATGGACGGGTTTACGGCTGAGAAATACCGCAAACAACACCGTCAAGGCTGGCCACAAATAGTTAATCACCGCCATCTCGAGCGCTTGATGGCGATCATTGGCCATACCTAACGCTAATGCTAAGCAGATTTCGTAGCTCACAAAAAGCGCGCCACCGATCAGAACATAACGCAGAGAAAAGTGTTTGAATTTAGGCACGCCCATGACAAGCATCAGAAATACTGAGCTCACAGTGTAAATCAGTGCCGCCCCACCAATTGGGCTAAATTGCTCGGTGACCGTTCTGATTAGCCCCATTAGACAGCTCCACAGCAAGATAGCCGCAACACCAAATAGTGTATGTTTATGCTGCTTCAATGATGCCCTTCCTTAACTGCACTATGCAGGTCAGATGTTCCATTCATTTCTTTTAATGAACGGAGTACTCTCGCTGGTGTGCCTCCGACTAGGCTATCAGCTGGCACATCCTGATTGACCACTGAATTTGCCGCGACAACCGAACGCGCACCAATCGTGACTCCTTGATTAATCACAACGTTGCCACCAATCCATACGTCATCTTCAACCGTAATCGGCTTACAAAATGTTTCCCACAAGCGGCGGCTGCGATAATCCAAAGCATGCGCTGGTGTATAAAACTGGGTGTTAGGGCCAATCAAAACATGATTACCAATCGTGATTTTAGCGCCATCAAGCATAGTGACATTCATGTTGATAAAGGTTTCATCACCAATGGAAATTGTTTCACCGAATTCACAATAGAAAGGAGGCTGCACCACACTTTGTTGGCCAATTTGACGATATAGTTGAGTTTGCAATTGATGGCGGGCTGTAGCATCGGCGCATTGGTTGATCTGCAACAGTAAATGTCCTGCTTTGCTACGAATGGCTTCCATTTCTGGGTCTGCACCGTCAAACACCATACCATTCATCATTTTTTCCATTTCGGTCATGAGCCGTTCCTCCTTATGCATCTAGTGTATTTAGACTACTTGGATAAACAAAAGAAAAAAGAGAAAAGCTCACTGTTTCACTTTCCTCTTTAATTTCAACCAACCTGTAACGCACAGGAAAAGGCAAGATCAGAGCATATTGCTTTTTCCTAGCCTTATTGATTGAATGGCTTAAACAATCGACCAACTGTGAGTCATTGTGACACCTTTGCCTAACATTAAGCAGACAGAACAGTACTTTTCTAATGAATCGGCCGTCACTTTTTCAACGACATTAGGGTCAAGATCAACGCCTGATACGTCGAAATGGATATTGACTAGCGTAAAAATCCGCGGTGCGGTTTCACGGCGCTCAGCCGTCAATTTGGCGTTACATGCCGTGACCTGTTGATTGGCCGATTTTAAGCCATCAACCACATCCACAGAGCTACAACCTCCCGCAGCCATCAGAACCATCTCCATCGGGCTAGGCGCGGTTGCACCACCACTGCCATCCATCACCACCGAATGACCAGATTGGGATTGGCCCAAGAACTTGAAATTTTCGACCCACTTTACTTCAGCTTGCATTATTTTTGCTCTCTTCTCTGTGCGATGAAACTACAGGTTATCGGTTGGAAAAATCACGCCCGTTTGGCGGCGTATTTCTGTCAATAATTTGGAAACGGTGAGTGAGCGTAATTTGCATTGCTCATCTATTGTCTTGTTCTGTATCTGATCTGCAAATTTTTGTGCTTCGTAAAACATGCGGTTGGCGTGTTGCTCAATACTCAGATCTTGGGTTTGACCACCACGGTTAATTCTCGTGATGCGGTTGCAGGTAGAGATCATCTCAACGTGCAGTGCGGCCTCTTCACCTTGAATTTCGCTCGGCAAATAGGAGTCACTGGTTTTTGAATGCATTAATAGCACATCAAAACCGTCATATCCTAAGATCACACTGCCGTTACCATCAACCCCCGTCTCCAGTAAATGCGCTTGGGCTTGCACCGATTTAGGCTCACCAAACAGTTCAATGGCTGAGCCCAAACAGTAATAACCAATATCCATGATCGAACCATTAGAGAACTCGGGCAAAAAGGTATTGGGCATCTCACCCTTGAGATATTTAGGGTAACGAGAGGAATACTGGCAGTAGCTGAGCACCGCTTTACGGATAGCGCCAATATGCGATAGCTCTTGTTTGAGAACGGAAAAATTGGGCAAATGTGGGGTTATAAAGGCCTCGAATAATACTACGCCATGCTGTTTGGCAACTTGATACATCTGCTGTGCTAATGAGAAATCAGAAGCCAGCGGCTTCTCACAGATAACATGTTTGCCCGCTTGCATCATTTGAATCGACTGTGGACCATGCAGTACATTCGGGCTGGCGATGTACACGGCATCCACATTGTCACTCTCACCTAGGCTCTTAAGGTCAGTAAACAAAGCAGGAGCATCGTATTTTTCGGCAAATTGTTTCGCCCTGTCCAGCGAACGGGAATAAACCGCTACTAGCTGAAATTCCCCCGTTTTTAATGCCCCTTCGATAAATTGGTCAGTAATCCAGTTGGTTCCAATAACGGCTAAGCGAATCATCATCATATCCTTTCATTATTTTCACCTATTATCTGGAGTTACTCCGCAGGAAGCAATGTTAACCTCACCACTTATTATTTTCAGGTGGCCATTATTTTTAGGTAACCAAAATAAAGAAAACCCCACTAAGCTCTCACTTAGTGGGGTTCCAGTTCTTACTCGCAGCAATCCAGCTACTGATAAGTGCTCCCTGCATCAATTCCTTGATAGTCTGCTGATTCCCTCAGCGCATTCCCTTTCATCGCCTTCCTAGCGGTGTCCTTAACTCCGTCGTCCCGACAGATTTGTGCACTTTTCCTTTGCACCGTCCATTAACTTTCCTTGATAACCATCCTAGTTATTCAGCATCCAGCTAATGTCCTTCGCTATCCTTGCCGATCATTCTTCCTGAATTATCGAATCTTCGTCCTGAAGATGACCTATCCTTGGGTCTTTCCTGTTCCGTGTCCGCTTCCTGCTGACAACTTCAGATTACGGATTTCACTTTTTTCAGCAATCCCCCACCTGTTGTTTTTTCTCTACCAGAAAGACACCGAATGAAAATTATCATTTAAATTCAAATAATTACAGAAATTCAATCTCTTTTTATTGCATAGCGAAACGTTAAAGTCTCACGATACGTGTAAGAGATCTCTCACAAACTTAATCCTATAATTGCCTATCGCCGCAGCTAAGATACCCGCACGAAATGAGATAGAGCTCTCACTCTAATACTGATTGGCACGGCTGAATTCTGTTTAGAAATGAGAATTGCTCTAGACTAAGTGTGAGAAAACTAGGATATTAATGTCGATCTTAATCACACATCTCCCTCGCTACTGAGGAAATGCAAGAAAATCGTCAGAGGAACAACACATGATTTCGAAATGGGCACAGCGCTTTTACCAAATGGCAGAACTTGTTGGCTCTTGGAGTAAAGATCCCTCCACGCAAGTCGGCGCAGTGATCACTAAGCAAAATCGCATCGTTTCGGTTGGATTTAACGGTTACCCACATGGTATTTCAGACAGTGCAGGCACCGATGATCGTGATATGAAATACCTCAAAACACTGCATGCTGAGGAAAATGCCATCCTATTCGCCAAGCGTGATTTGGATGGTTGCGAAATTTATGTGACACATTTTCCTTGCCCAAACTGTGCAGCAAAAATCATTCAAACTGGGATTTCCGCAGTACACTGCCCAGAGCAAACAGAAGACTTCTTATCCCGTTGGGGTGATAAGATCAAAGTCAGCCAAGATATGTTTTTACAAGCGGGTGTTAAAGTAAACTGGCTACCGCTTAGTGATTTGAAATAATTAATCAATGGTCAAAAAAACCGCCCTGCCAAATAGGAAGGGCGGTTTTTGTTTGGGAGCGTTAACGAACAATCAGGCCGAGTAAAATACCAACTGCGCCAAAATCAGCATCACTAAACGTTGTGTTAGCAAAACCTAGGTTTCCAAGCACTGGCATTAAAAATACAGGTAAGAACGTGATCAATAAACCTTGCGCAAATGCGCCCAAAATAGCACCACGACGCCCACCTGTAGCATTACCAAATACCCCTGCGGCAGCACCAACAAAGAAGTGTGGAACAACCCCAGGAATAATCACTGTCAAACCCATAATGTAGAGTAAGAACATACCTAATAAGCCAGCAAGAAAACTAGATAGAAAGCCTACCAAGACAGCATTTGGGGCATAGGGGAATACCACAGGACAATCTAATGCTGGTTTAGCATTAGGAACTAGTTTGTCTGAAATACCTTTAAACGCAGGAACAATTTCAGCAATAACCATACGTACACCTTGTAAGATGACATACACACCCCCCGCAAACGTAATAGATTGCATCAGCGCAAACATAAACCAATGTTTTCCACCGCTCACTTCACGCACAAATTCCCCACCAGCAAATAGACAGGTCACCATAAAGATGATGCCCATAGTAAATGAGATCGCAACGGGTGTATCACGTAAAAATAGTAAACTTTTAGGAACATTCATATCTTCCGTAGAATGTTCTTTATTACCAAATTTACTACCAATAAAACCAGCTAATACATAAGAAAGTGTAGAGAAGTGACCAATAGCAACATCGTCAGAACCTGTAACTTGACGCATATATCGATGTGCAATTGCTGGGAAAAACACCATAACACTACCAACGACAATGGAACCTAGGGCAATCAATGGAATACCGGACATACCGCTTGATGACAAAATTGCAGCCACCATCATCGACATAAATAAAGTGTGGTGCCCTGTTAAGAATATAAATTTCCATGGTGTAAGGCGTGCAATCAATATATTTACCAGCATCGCGAAAAACATGATCATCGCCATTTCTTTACCAAATGACTTTTGAGCAATAGACACGATGGCTTCATTATTTGGAACGACACCAGTAATGCCAAAAGCATGCTGAAATATGGTCGCAAAATCTCCTAGCGAACCAACAACTAGCCCCGCACCAGCTCCAAGAATAATGAAGCCCAAAATAGTTTTCACGGTACCTTTAATGCATTCCGTCAATGGTTTTTTCTGTGCGATCAAACCTATTAATGCGATCAAGCCAACTAACACTGCTGGCTCAGAAAGCACGTCATTCATTAAAAAATTAAAGAATTCCATAGTGCCTCCTACAACACACCAAGTTCTTGAAGAGCCGCTGACAAACGTTCTTTCATTGCTTTTTTATCGACCATATTATCCAAACTCACAATCTTAGGCTCAACACCCAATGATTTTAGTTGGTCTGTTATATCATTTGTACCAATAAAGATGTCGCAAACGGTCCCCTTTGCGGAACCTAAATCTATGTGGTCGATTTCAGCGTCAACATTTAGATCTTTCACTATATTTTTTATGCTTATTTCCATCATCAAACTTGTACCTAGGCCGTGGCCGCAAACTACCATAATTTTCATTATATTCACCCTCTGCTTTATTGTATTTTTACTATTATTTATCGTGTTTTTACTATTAATAGTCTTGGATAACACGCAAAATATCTTCAACAGATTTGGCTGAGCAGATATATTCTACGTCTTCTTCATTCATAAATAATTCGGCTAATTTAGATATTGCATCTACGTGACTATTGCTATCTGTCGCGGCCAAAGTAACCAGCATTTTTACAGGATCATTGCCATCCGAATTAAAGTTAACTCCATCTTGAATTACCGTTAGGCCAAATGCTAAACGATTAACCCCATCTTCAGGTCGAGCATGAGGCATCGCCATTCCAGGTCCAACAACATAATAAGGACCGAGCTCCCTATGTGACCGAAATATAGCCTCAACATAACTTGGATTAATGGCCTTATTTTCAATCAATGGTTGACATGCTTTGCGAATTGCATCTTGCCAGTCGTCAGCCGATTTATGCACTCGAATAACGTCTTCGGTTAATAGTTCACGTAACATTTTTTAGGTTCTTGATATGAATAGGTAGCATCAATTTATCTGTCTATCCAAATAGAAAACCAGATCGAAATCACAAATGGTAGCGCTATCTTTATGTGTTGGCTTGATTTGTGATAGCGCTATCATTTATTGAAATCATAGTATTTCATGTATCGGTGCAACAATAGTTATACGGTAATATCAACACGCCCGAGTGTGTGTGTTAAAATCACATCGCTAACTTATTAATAACATGAAGATAAATATGAGCGAATCGCGAAAACGTAGAAGCACGGGAAAGGTTACCATTGCCGATGTCGCAGCTAAGGCGGGTGTTGGCACAATGACGGTATCAAGAGCATTAAGAACACCTGAGCTTGTTTCTAGCAAACTAAGAGAAAAAATAGAATTTGTTGTTGAAGAACTAGGTTATATCCCAAATAAAGCAGCTGGCGCTTTAGCATCTGGCGAAAACTATTCAATAGCATTAATCATCCCATCGCTAATTGAAAAATCTTGCGCTGTGTTTTTACCCAATTTCCAACATTCGCTTAACCGTCAGGGATACCAGTTACTGCTCGGTTATAGTGATTATTCCATTGATAATGAAGAGAAACTATTAGCCACTTTCTTGGAAAGTCAACCAGCAGCTGTTGTGCTATTTGGAAGTGAGCACAGTTCAAAAAGTCACCAACTTCTTCAACGCGCTAACATTCCCGTCATTGAAATTGCTGAGTTGAATGAATCATCAACGTATCTGAATGTCGGCGTTGATTACTACAAGGTTGGCAAACAATGTACTCAACATCTCATTGAAAATAGATATCAAAATATAGGGTTTATTGGAGCACGTAGCCACCACTCCGTTCTAAGAAATGAACTGCGGGGTTGGCAAAGCGCATTAATTGATAACTACCAAGCACCTGATCACTTTCTAACAACTCATGAAGCTCCCTCTGCACACTTAGGTAAGGAAGGAATTTCTAAATTGTTATTAAGGGACCCAACGCTTGATGCTGTGGTATGTAGCCACGAAGAAATAGCTCTGGGAGTATTATTCGAGTGTCAGCGTAGGCTGATTAAAGTTCCTACGGAAATGGCCATCATCTGTTTGGATGGATCATCTCTTTGTCAGTATGCTTTTCCAGCCATTAGTGCCGCTCATGTCAATTATGAACAGCTTGGTCTTTTGGCCGCTGAGCGCTTATTAAAACAAATCAAAGAACAAACTCTTGAACTGGAATCAACAAACGTTGGCTTCCAGTTACAAAAACGAGCTAGTACCGTTCGTCCGTGATCACCTTGTCGCAATCAACAAGGTGGCTTATAGGCTTACAGCTGAATTTTCTTAATCATCCCAGCTTCAGCATGGCCGGGTATATTACAGGCGAACTCAACATTGTTATCCCCATGGAAGTGCCATAACAGTTGTTTCGCTTTACCCGGTGCCACGGTGACGGCACTGCCACCATCGTGTTTATGATTGCCCATTTGGCGCATCATTTCTCGGTGTTTTAGCTGCTCGGCGGCTGAACCAATCGAAAATTCGTGCTCAATTTTACCTGTGTTCATAACGACAAATTGCACCACATCATCGGGTTCAATATTCACCTCCTTTTTGAAGGTGATTTTCATGTCATCCGAGAGTAAAACATGCACCACTCTATCGGGCTTTGCTCCTTTGGCAGGCATGCCGACTTCTGACATGTCATCCATCGCCATGTTCATCGTGTCTGTTTGCTTCATCGCCATGCTGCCATGATCCATTTTGCTATGATCCATTTCAGCCATGACAGAAGAAGTGAACAAAGCCAGTGAAAGTGTGATTAGTGTTTTTTTCATTTTGATTTTCCTTAAATTCATCCAGTTACTATTTATTTTCCGATTGGTGCTTAGTTTTTACTTTGCCAACTGCACGCTATTTGAGTGTTGCGATTTCACGGTTTTTCCATAACTTGAATACCGCAGGTAGAACCAATAATGTGAGCAATAGTGCTGAAGCCATGCCTCCAATCATGGGTGCGGCAATGCGCTGCATTACCTCCGAACCGGTTCCCGTGCCATACATAATCGGGATCAGGCCAATAATAACTGTCAGTACCGTCATCATGACTGGGCGCACGCGCTGTCCTGCTCCTTCGCCAATGGCATTGATGAGATCTTGGCTGTCAATGACCGCACCATTTTCTTGCGCATCAATTTTTTTGTAGTGCCAAGCTTGGTTTAAATAAACCAGCATGATCACGCCAATTTCTACCGCAACACCTGAAAGTGCAATAAAGCCCACTCCCACGGCGATTGAAAAGTTGTAGCCAAGGTAGTGCATCAACCACACGCCACCCACCATCGCCAACGGCAATGTCGCCATAATGATCAACACCTCTCCGATTCGACGGAAACTGAAATAGAGTAGCAACATGATGATTGCGATCGTGATCGGTGCGACGACACTCAAGCGTGCTTTTGCTCGCTCCATGTATTCATATTGACCAGACCATACGAGAGAATATCCCGCTGGCAGCTGTAATTGCTCCGCTACCGCTTGTTGCGCCTCTGCCACATATGAACCGAGATCGCGTCCATCAATATCGACAAAGACCCAGCCGTTTGGCCGTGCGTTTTCGGTTTTGATCATCGGCGGGCCGTCTTCGTAGCGAATATCAGCCACATCGGCCAAGGCCAAACGTGCACCGTTTTGAGTCACCAAAGGTAAGTTTTGCAGCTTCACTACCGAATCACGGTAATCTTGCGGGTAACGTACATTGATCGGGTAACGCTCTAACCCCTCAATGGTTTCCCCTACATTCATGCCCCCTACTGCGGTTGAAACCACTTGTTGCACATCTTTAATGCTTAGCCCATAGCGCGCCGCTTGTAACCGATTGATGTCTATCGTTACATAACGTCCACCAGCAACACGTTCAGCATAAACCGATGCCGTGCCTTGAACGCGGTTAAGGATAGGTTCAAGTTGCGCACCGATGGTTTCAATCTGTTTGAGATCGGGACCCGCTATCTTGATACCAATCGGCGTTTTGATCCCTGTAGCTAACATATCGATGCGTGTTTTGATTGGCATCACCCACGCGTTGGTTAACCCCGGAAATTGCACTAAGCTGTCAAACTCCTTGCGTAGCAATTCTGTGGTTACGCCTTCACGCCATTGATCGCGAGGTTTAAGTTGGATCACCGTTTCAATCATGGTTAAGGGCGCGGGATCGGTTGCGGTTTCTGCACGCCCCATTTTGCCCCACACGGTTTTGACCTCTGGTACGGTTTTGATGAGTTTATTGGTTTGCTGCAATAGCTCACGCGCCTTACCAATCGAGATCCCCGGATAGGTTGTCGGCATGTACATGAGATCGCCTTCATCTAATGGCGGAATAAACTCACTGCCTAATTTGCTCATTGGGTAATAAGCGGAAGCCATTAATGCCAAAGCCAATACAATCATGCTTTTGGGATAACGCAAACTCAGGTTGAGTAGTGGACGATAAAGTGCCACAAGCCCCTTATTAACTGGATTTTTATGCTCGGAAATAATATTGCCACGCACAAAATAGCCCATAAGAACAGGGACGAGCGTGATCGCTAAACCTGCCGCAGCGGCCATGGCATAGGTTTTAGTGAACGCCAATGGCGAGAACATCTTACCTTCTTGGCCTTCGAGTGCAAAAACGGGCACAAAACTTAACGTAATGATAAGTAGTGAGAAAAATAGTGGCGCGCCGACTTCTTCAGCGGCTTTACCAATCACCTGCCAGCGATTTTTGTCGGTCAGTGGGGTGCGTTCAACGTGTTTATGCACATTTTCGATCATCACAATCGCCCCGTCGACCATAGCACCGATAGCAATAGCGATCCCCCCAAGTGACATGATATTGGCATTGATACCTTGCCAGTGCATCACAATAAACGCCGATAGAATACCCACAGGCAAACTCAAAGCAATCACTAATGATGAGCGGATATGGAATAAAAACAGCGCACACACGACCGCAACGACAATGAACTCTTCTGCTAGCTTATGCCAAAGATTTTCAACGGCTTGATTGATCAAGGTTGAACGATCATAAGTGGCAACAATTTCGACACCTTCCGGTAAGCTGCGTTGGAGATCAGTCAATTTCGCTTTGACGTCATCAATCACTTGGCTAGCATTTTCACCAAAACGCATCACGATCACACCTCCAACCGCTTCTCCTTCACCGTTAAACTCAGAAATACCACGACGCATTTGTGGGCCAAGGTTAATATCCGCCACATCACCTAACAATAATGGCGTTCCTTTGTCGGTCACTTTCAGTGGTAGCGCTTTAATGTCATCAATACTGGTCAGATAGCCACTGGTGCGTACCATGTGTTCGGCTTCCGCAACCTCAATCACTGACGCTCCCGACTCTTGGTTACCATTTTGGATCGCCGCATTGATTTGTTGCAAAGTCAGGTTATAAGCGCGTAGCTTTGCCGGATCAATTTGCACTTGATACTGCTTAACCATGCCGCCAACGGTAGCCACTTCGGAGACGCCATTCACCGTTTGTAGCTCGTACTTCAAAAACCAATCTTGCAAACTGCGTAACTGCGCAAGATCGTGTTGGCCGGTTTTATCTTGCAGTACATAACTGTAGATCCAGCCAACCCCCGTCGCATCGGGCCCCAAGGTTGGTTTGGCATTGGGTGGCAGTTTTGGCGTCACTTGGCTTAGATATTCCAATACCCGCGAACGAGCCCAATAAATATCGGTTTGATCATTAAAGATAATGTAGACGTAGGAATCACCGAAGAATGAATAACCACGAACCGTTTCCGCTCCCGGAACCGCCAGCATCGCCGTTGTGAGTGGGTAAGTGACCTGATCTTCCACTACCTGCGGCGCTTGGCCGGGATAGCTGGTTTTGATGATCACTTGCACATCTGAGAGATCCGGTAAAGCATCAACAGGCGTGTTCTTTACACTGTAAAGTCCGCCCAAAGTGAGAAACAGAGCCGCCACCAACACCAAAAAACGGTTATTGATCGACCAATGAATAATCGCACCAATCATTGTTGATCTCCTAACGTTTCTGCGGCAGTCATGTTCGTCGCACTACTTACCTGCTCACTCGCTTCCAGTGCTTTTAGTACATATTCGTCACCCTGTTTTGCCACTAGAAATCGAACCGTTTGCCCTTCAGCAAATAAGCTGAGATCCAACGCCTCCTCGACCGTGAAATTGATCTGACCTGCTTGCCAACCCCATTTGCTTACTGGTTTGTAATTGAGAGTGATCATCCCAAAATCTGCCATCAACGTGCTGACATCACCCGTTAACCACGCTTCATTGGCAGCTTCCACTCCGTTAATTCGCGACAAATCAGCGCTTTGGCTCGACTCCGAATCCAGCAGAAAATGCGCCGACGTGACGACCGTGTCTTGCTCCGTTAACCCTTGTAAAACTTCAAGGCGTTCGCCTGCTTCGCGGCCAACTTTAATCCTTGCTGAGCGGTATTTGCCATTTCCTTCAGCAAGTACGACTCGCGTCATGCCGCCCGAATGAATCACTGCTGATTTAGGAATGGTGAGCACCGCTTGTTGCGATACGGGCTGCAAAGCGATATTGGCGAACATGTTAGGCTTCAACTCTCCATTCGGGTTAAGAAATTTCAAACGCATACGCAGCGTTCGGGTTTTCGGATCCAAAATGGGATAGACGTAATCTATCTTCCCTTGCCACTCCTTGCCGGGAATAGCATCCAGTGTCATTAACGCTAAACTACCCGACGTAATCCAATGTGCTTGGCGCTCGAATACCTCAGCGTCAACCCACACTTCGTTTAAAGGACCTGCGCTTATCACCGCTTGCGCTGGCGATAAGTATCCCCCTTCGCGAATATTCAAACTCGCAATCACCCCATCAGCAATGGCTTTGACCTCTATCGATTGAGTGGCTTTGCCTCGAGCGATAATCTGTCTGATCTGTTCACGATCAACCCCCAGTGAAACCAAACGCTCGGTTGCGCCTTTCAGTAAACTTTCACGGCTGGCTCGATGAGCATTTAACAGCTCCTCCTGCGCTTTAACCAGCTCTGGTGAGTAGAGCGTAAATAAGACATCGCCTTTACGAACCCGCTCTCCAACCGCATTAATGTTCAGTTTTTCAACCCAACCAGCAACGCGAACATTCGTTTGCCACAATAAACTGTCATCAAACGCAATGTAGCCGACTGTCTCAATGCGTGGAGATAACTGCGCAAACACCACGGGTTCCGTTTTCACACCCAAGTTATTTTCGACCACAGCACTGATGGTCACCGTGCCACTCTTCTCTTGTGCTTGCGTCGGCGATTCGGTGTACACAGGGATGAGGTCCATCCCCATCGGTGACTTGCCCGGTTTATCACGTTTATAGTTTGGGTCCATCGGCGCAACCCAATACAGCGGTTCAGACATCGCATTGGTTGAGTTCATTGCCTCCATACCATGACCAGACAGGTATTGATTGATACTAAACCCCAGTAATCCACCTATCGCTAAGGAAAATACGGCTATGTTTAATGATTTCATTGAGTTCTCCTACTTTTCTACAGGCGTAAGTGTTTCTAAAGAGGTAAGTTTTTCTACAGACGTAAATATTTCTACAGACGTAAGTGAAGGCGCACTAACTTGAAAATCGAACCCATTTAACAGATAAGCGAGGTTACTTTTGGTTAGATTTAAATCGGTCATTAGGCGCATTTGTTCTAATTGCAGCGCTAGTTCATCGCTGGCGGCACTGACGACATCATTAAACTGGGAGGTATTGTTTTCATAGCCTCTCTCAACCGCTTGAGTGCGGGCTTTCGCTTGCTTTAGTAAGGTGGTTTGATAGCGCGCTAAACGCTGTTCGAGGTTCGTTTTATCAACCAATAAGGCATTCACTTTGGCGTTCATCTGCGCCAATAGAACATCACGCTGTGATTTAGCCGCGACCACTTGATATTGCGCCGCAGCGTGGTTTCTATCTTGGCGGTTCCCTGTAAACAGCGGGATATCCATGGTAAGATAAGCACTGACCATATCGGCTGCGGGCCCACCTTGCATGCTGCTTGCTTGGCGATAGGCGTACATCACTTCGACACCAAACTGAGGTTGATAGGCCGTTTGTGCTATTTCGACTTGCGTTTGGTTGGTGTGAATTGTCGCTTCTGCCATGCCGACCATCGGGTGAGTGACCAATAAAGCATAGTGAGTGGTGCTGTCATTCATGGCCGCCAATTGCGCTTCCAAACGGGACCAGTTCACTGACTCTTCAGCGGCTAACATAGGCTGTTCAACCAACCAAGCGCTACCTAACCATTCGGATAATTGCGACACAATGCGTTGCTGCATTTGCTGATTGGCTTGTAATTTTTCATCCAACTTAGAAACTTGTAGCTGCGCTTGCAGCAGATCTTGCGCTTCGCTTTTACCTAATGAATAGTTCGTTTCAATAAAACCGACCAGCTCACGCATTAAGGTTTGGTTTGCCCGCACGATACGTTCAGCGCGTTGTTGGTAGCCTAACTCTAACCATAATTGAGTCATGCTGTTTGCCACTTCCAACTCACGTAAATTAACCTGAAGCGCAACGCCACTGGCTTGTTGCTTTGCTTTTTTCGCTTGTAATGCCAAGCTTGAACCCCGTTCAAACTGCTGCATTAAACCCACAGAAATGTTAGTCATAGGATCTTCATCAAACTTAAAACTATCAATGGGCAAACCACCAAAGCCAACTTTGATCTTAGGATCCATTAGGGTTGAACTGGCCATTCCAGTTTCTTGTATTGCTTGAGATTGAGCAAAATATTGCTTGCGGACGGCATCATTCGATAATGCAGCGTCAATCAGCTGAGCTAATTGTTTTGCATGCGAATCTGGCTGAGCCATCGCGGCTTGTGGGGCTGCATTCACCATCAAGGGGAATGACAAAACGCCCACTATACTGATCGACCAAGCGATCACAGAGAGTTTAAGGTTCACAATAAAATTCCATCTTTCATGCATCGCAAAAGGTTGAGATGCAACAGAGAGTCACGAACCTAGTTAAAGGCCGCACAAACACGCCATAGGCGTAATGAAAGGGAAATTAAACGATAGGGGGACGGTAAAGTGAGCGGGCGACCATCACAATGCCACGCGTTGCTTCTGCATTGATCAACAATAAAACCGCGTGAGGTGTGAAGGGTTGGTGTTCAGTGATAAAGAAAGCTAACGTGGTCATGCACATGACGCTACAACAGGAATCAACACCTTGGTAGCTGTGATCGATACAATCGTTACTCATCGCTGATGAAGTCATGTCACTTGCATCGGAATCATGGTGAGCGGCGCTCATATTTGAGCAGTGTTGCGGCGGGTTTGCATCGTCAGTCACTGAATGGGATACAACCGAACTCGGTGACATTGTGATCGCCATTAAAGGTGCACTAGACACTAAGCTTGAAGCAAGCAGCGTCATCATCACCAACATGGAAACCCAAATTGTATGCAGCGAAAGTTGCATATCCAATATCACTATCTGACTGAAAACTCTCACAGACTAAAGCTTGCCCTAGGGGTAAGGTCAATTAATTTAAATTTCGAAAATCGATAAAAATAGCGATTAGGCTATCTTCTCAAGAGTTCGCCACTTGCAGATCGCTAAAAATATCAAAAAGTTGCTTGGATTTATAAGGTTTGGGCAAATACGCATCCATGCCCGCGTCAAAGCAGCTTTTAATATCCTCCTCCAAAACGCTGGCGGTTAAGGCGATAATAGGCAATTTTTCAACGCCTTGCTCTTTTTCCCATTCGCGGATTTTCTTCGTCGCGGTTAAGCCATCCATCACTGGCATCATGCAGTCCATTAACACCGCAGCAAAATGTCCCCCTTGGGTGATGGCATCTACCGCTTCTTGCCCGTTGTTGGCCACCACATAACCAATCCCTGCTTTTTCAAGGAAGAAGCTGGCGATTTTTTGGTTCATCAAATTGTCTTCAACGATCAAAATACGCTTATGATTGCACTCTAAGTAGTCTAACTGACTCTCCTCGACTGGCGTTAAAAGCGTTTCTGTATCGGCCACTAATGCTTTGAGGGCACGTTCAAAACGCGCCCCTAAAAAAGGCAACGTGATACTTGCCTGCGCAAGATGAATTGCGTCTTTGTTGACGAACAAGTGATGCTGCAGAACCACTATTTTTGCACTTGAAAAATGCTCACGTAGCGCAATGAGATCCGATTGCACGCTGTGGCTTAAGCTTTGGCAATATAAAATACATACGGCGCTAAGCCCACTCTTGACTGCTTGTTCAACATCACGCGCTTCATTGAGTTGAATCCCCCATTGAACGCATTCACGCCGAATAGCGGATGAGTAGTTAGACATATTGGTAATTAACAACGCCTGCGTGGCAAGAGGCTCAACTTGCGGCTGATCTTCGGCAACCTCAATCGGGACGACAAATTCAAAGCAGCTACCTAAGCCTTTAGTGGACTGTACATGAATGTCACCCTGCATCAGATCGACTAATTGACGGCAGATAGCCAACCCTAACCCAGTCCCACCAAAGCGACGGGTAATACTGCTATCTTCTTGAATAAATGGA
Organism: Vibrio sp. V12_P9A6T4; assembly: GCF_963874835.1. Lineage (NCBI taxonomy): Bacteria > Pseudomonadati > Pseudomonadota > Gammaproteobacteria > Vibrionales > Vibrionaceae > Vibrio > Vibrio sp. V12_P9A6T4. The sequence continues at coordinate 40,887 of NZ_CAWNJO010000038.1, forward strand.
TCAAAAATCGTGTTCAACATCTCTTTATCGATGCCACTTCCCGTATCGGATACAGCAAAACGTATCGAGGTTATATCGCCCGTTTCTAAGGTTAAACCCGTGTTGACATAACCATCTTTGGTAAATTTCACCGCATTGGACAACAAATTCATCAAGACCTGCTTCAGGCGATATTCATCCGCGATGATAAAACGAGGTAATGTAGGGTCGAGATAAATATTAAGCTCGATATGCTGGCTCAACGCTTTCGCGTTCACCAAGTTCACCGTGTCGTATACCAATTCAGCGAGTTCAAAGCGATGCGGAGCAAGCTCCAAGTTGCCTGATTCAATTTTAGATAAATCGAGAATATCGTTAATCAAGATCAGCAACGCTTGCGAAGAGGTATCAATATCGGCCAGGACTTCACGCTCATTCCCCGTAAACTCGCTGCGTGACAATATTTCAGTCATACCGATAATACCATTAAGAGGCGTTCGGATCTCATGCGACATATTGGCTAAGAACGCGCTTTTGGCTCGATTAGCGGCAATTGCCGCTTCCTTTGTTTCCACCAAAGCACTCTCGTACTGTTGCTGTTTCTCAATAATATGGTTGAGATTGATCGTAAAGCGGGAAAACTCATCTTTGCCATCAATCGGGATCTGTTCAATGCCGTTCTGCTTTTCACGCAATCGACTCATGGTATTGATGATCCGCTTGAGCTTTGACGAGATGCGAGATGAGGTACTTGCTCCTAGCACAAACAGCAGCGCCAACACGGCTAACAGCGATGCCGATATACTTAACATACCCATTTTTTCTTGCTGGAGACGCACATTCAGTTGAGCCGATAAGTGTTGGTTGACACTTTGCACCAGTTTATCTATCGCCAAGTAACGCTCTTCCACATTTTTGACATAAGAAGCTAATGCTTGAGGATCAGCTTCATTACTAACGATTTTTTCGCGAATCAAAGCGGCTTGGCGAAATTCAGGTTGCGTAAACAACTGCACCAGTTGTTCGAGTTGAGCGCCGTTATCAATGATACGTTCGAAGTATTGTTGCTGGCGCTCAACAGCTTGAAAGTATTCTGTTTGTCGAGATTGAAACACCTCTTGATCCATGGTTAATTCTTTGATTAACCACGCCTCTTTTTGCACCCAAAATGCAAACCAATGCAGGTCGCTATACACCAGATCCAAGGTATGAATATCAACAGGCGCAAGAAAACTGTTGGTTCTTTGCAGCTCGGCCATCACTTCATACAAAAGATTAAATACTTGGCGGCCTAATTCTAGGGTCTCGCTTTGTGAAGCCGACGGCAACTCATCCAACAAATGGTGAAGGTCAAGCACACGGTTTTCTATCAATGTACGGTTGCTTTTACTCCCAAAATGACTATTTGTAGAACCTGTATCCAGCACAATTTTATCCAGCGATTCAGCTAGCTCCTGCTTGAGCTGCGGCCGAGAGTCTTCGCTATTTTCGCTGCGCAACTTCGCACTTAGCAAGGTATAAAAAAGGGCTGAACTGGTAGTGACCTGATTGATTGCTCCAATCTTTTGGTTCAACACATGGTATGTGTCTAAACGGCTTTCAAATGGGAGGAATAGACGCCATGCCACAGCCAGAATAACCAGTGTTGGAATGAGGCAGAGTAAGAACAAGCGTGCCTTAATTGAGAAGTGGGTAAGTATTACCATTGTTATCATCCTTGGAAGTAATACATCCTAGCCAATGGTTAAATAGTAGACGCTATTTTATGCGTCTGCGCTCTTATTAAGATAAAACCAGCGCAGTAACGAAAGCATTGCGCGTCACGATTCATCCAATAAGCGTGATGGTGAATTAACCGAAAACTCACCACATTTTAAGATAACAATTTGAATCTAATCTCATTTTTATGAAAAAGAAAAACCATTCCACATCAAATATTTGAAGTAGACCATTATCATCACAAAATAAGTCGCGACTTTAGAATTTGTCAACATCTCTAACCACCGCCAAAAACCACTCAATACGCTGATTTTTACCTAGTTTTTAGTAAAAAATGTCGTCATTATTTTTGCTAGCAGAATAACCATTCCACATTTACAATCCGGCCACATAAAAACAACAATAAACATCGACTTGTATCTCAGCACAGATGACCGTGCAAGATACGCGTTCACCAGCCCTACACTGTGAACATTACTGCTTAACATAACGTGAAAGGTCCCAAGTCAATATGAGCCCAGAGAAACATCTCTCAGACTGGCAAGCCAGCCAAACGATTGCTGAATCCATGTCTCCCCTCATCGGTCAGCTTTATCGCCAACAAGGTGTTGAAGTGGTTTTATTTGGAAAAACACTCATCAACGCCACCACCATTGATATCATCAAGGCACATCGTGTTGTTCGTCGCTACACAGGTGAGGCGCTTTCAACCCAGCAAACGATGCCGATTTTACAAAAACTGACCACGCTTGCTCTGTCGCCATGTCGTATCGACATTGGCCAACTTGCTCATCAATTTTGGCAACAACATGATGATGAACATGGCCTTGAGGATTACCTGCTAACGGCGCTTAATGGTGCGTTGAATGGTGAAACACTCAGTGAGCCTAAGGATGTGGTGCTGTACGGTTTTGGTCGTATTGGTCGCTTGCTGACTCGTCTTTTGATAGAAAAAAGTGGCCCGGGCTATCCACTGCGCTTGCGAGCGATTGTCGTTCGTGGGGGTAAAGCAGGAGATTTAGAAAAACGGGCAAGCTTGCTACGCCGTGACTCAGTTCATGGCCAGTTTAACGGCAGCATCATCATCGATGAGGCTCGCAAGGCCATTATTGCCAACGGCAATTATATCCAAATCATCTACGCCAATAAGCCACAAGAGGTTGATTATTCACACTATGGTATTCATAACGCGTTAGTGGTCGACAATACTGGTGTTTGGCGTGATAGCGAAGGGCTTAGTCAACACTTGAACTGTCAAGGGGCAAGCAAGGTGCTGCTGACAGCACCCGGCAAAGGTGAGATTAAAAATATCGTGTTCGGCGTAAACCACGCTGATATTCAGCCCGAAGACACCATTATCTCAGCCGCCAGTTGCACCACCAACGCTATCACACCGGTATTGAAAGCAATTCATGATCAATATGGCGTACTTTCTGGCCATATCGAAACGGTGCACTCTTTTACTAATGATCAAAACCTTATCGACAATTTCCATTCTGGTGAACGACGTGGCCGCAGCGCATCGCTCAACATGGTGTTAACCTCAACGGGTGCCGCCAAAGCGGTTGCCAAAGCGTTACCTGAACTCGCTGGTAAGTTAACCGGTAATGCGATTCGTGTCCCCACGCCAAACGTGTCGATGGCCGTGGCTAACCTCAACTTAGCCAATGCAGTGAATAAGCAAGATCTCAACGCATATCTACGTGAAATGGCGCTTAGCTCGCCGCTTTCAGCGCAAATTGATTACACCGACTCAACAGAAATTGTCTCCAGTGATTTGGTTGGCTCTCGCCATGCTGGCGTAGTTGATGGCGCAGCGACGATCGCTCAAGATAACCGTTGCGTGCTCTACATTTGGTATGACAATGAATTTGGCTACAGCGGCCAAGTTGTACATTGTATGGAGCAGATGATGGGCGTTCGTTACCGAACTTTCCCAACTACCGCCCAGTAAACGGCTTAATATTATTTTTATCTCCACAACATAATAATAGTGAGTGTTTATCTCACCTCCCCCTGCTTGCCGCCTTTTGATATAAGGCGGCTTTTTTATGAAGCGATCAGTTCAATGAGACTTCAACGTCCGAAACTAATCTGCTCGAACACGCTAAGGCATAGCCTTGATCAATCTCTTGTGCACTCAATGTTTCGGTGCTCAAACGCTCGACCATACCCACCTTCACTTTGCATTTGCACGATCCGCATATCCCACTTCGGCAAGCCGCAATCACTGGTACGTTACCTTTCTCTAACGCATCGAGCAGTAAACTGCCCTTTTTCACGGTCACGGATGATGCAAACGCTGGCGTACTGACTGTCACCTCCTGAGGCTCAATCTCGTCTTGATCTGAGCTCTCTTGTTTGGGGTGGCTCACTTCGCTTTCATACACTGATGGCGTAAAACTCTCTTCAAAGAAGTGTGTCATATCAAAATTCAGCTGTTGTAGGTAGCTTTTAACATCTTGCATAAAACCAACGGGACCGCACAGATACACACTGCGCTCGGCAATATCAGGGCACAATCGGACTAACCAAGCCTGACTCAGCCGCCCTTGTGGATGCGAGCTACCCTTCGCCTCTTTGAGCAGAAGTTTTAAATGAAACTGCGGATAACATTGTGCCAGTTGTTGCAGCTCTGCGTAATAAATGGTGTCGGAAACACTTTTGGCGACATGAATAAAATCGATCTCAATGTCGCCTTGTCGCAGCCATTGTTGCGCCATAGCCATCACAGGGGTAACACCACAACCCGCACTGATCAGTGTCACTTTTCGTTTCGGCGCGCAATCTACACTGTTAAATGCACCCTGCGGTTGTAGCACCGAGACCGTATCGCCAACACTCAATGCATCGACAATATGGTTTGAAACCTTTCCACCTACTACTCGTTTAACCGTAAAGCGCAGAAAGTTTTGCTGTGGCATTGAACTGATGGAGTAAGCACGAAACGCCACGCCTTCTGGTAATTCAAAGCCTAAAGTTGCAAATTGACCCGGTTTAAAATGAAAGGCGCTCTCTTCTTTCGAGGCCAGTTCAAAACTGACGCTTTCCTCGGTTTCTGCCCATTTTTGGCGGCAAGTTAATTCAAGCACATCTTGGTAAGCCCAAGCTGACATACCCATCCCTCATACAATACTTTTTTCAAATCATGCTTTATTCAAACATCTTAAGCGGCATTAGGCTCTGAATACGCAGAGCCTAATGCTGACGATTACGCAGCCAAAATCGTTTTTAAATCATTCTCAGCAGTAGTAATTCCTCGTAGATCGAACTCTTGTTGCAAAATCTTCATCAAGTTTTCGGTGAGGAATGCTGGTGCGGTTGGGCCGGTATAAATTCCTTTCACACCTAACGCGAGTAGCGTCAGTAGAATAACAATCGCCTTTTGTTCAAACCAAGAAAGAACCAATGTCAGTGGGAGATCATTCACACCGCAATCAAACTCACTGGCCAGTGCGAGTGCCAGTTGAATCGCTGAATACGCATCGTTACATTGGCCAACATCTAATAACCGCGGTATGCCATTGATGTCACCAAATTGATTTTTATTGAAGCGGAATTTGCCACACGCCAACGTTAAAATAAGGCTATCTTCCGGCGCTTGCGTTGTGAAATCAGTGTAGTAACTGCGTTCAGATTTATCACCATCACAACCTCCCACCAGGAAGAAGTGCTTGATGTGGCCCTGTTTGACTTGTTCAATCACGGCTGGCGCGGCCGCCATTAATGCATTACGACCAAAACCAACCGTAATATGTTGCTCTATTTCATCGTGTTTAAAACCGGGCTGGGCTAACGCGCATTCGATCACTTCACTAAAATCGTCACCTTCAACATGTGCCACACCCGGCCAGCCGACAATACTGCGGGCAAATAGGCGGTCGGCATACTGCCCTACATTCGGGTTGAGCAAGCAGTTTGATGTCATCACGATTGCACCGGGGAAGTTAGCAAACTCTTTTTGCTGATTTTGCCAAGCGCTACCATAGTTGCCCACAAGATGCGGATATTTCTTTAGCTGCGGGTAAGCGTGAGCAGGCAACATCTCACCATTGGTATAGACATTAATGCCTTTGCCCTGAGTCTGTTGCAGAATTTTTTCCAGATCATGCAAGTCATGGCCTGAAACCAAGATGCACTTACCCGCTACCGTTTTCACATTGACGCTCGTAGGTTCAGGGTGACCAAAGGTTTCGGTTTCACCCATATCTAACATCTCCATAATGCGGTAATTGACCATACCAATTTGCATTGCCGTATCGAGTAACGCTTGTAGGTCAGTTGGATCAGTGCCAAGCCAAGCCATAATTTGGTGGTATTCAGCGTACACGGCTTGATCACTTTGGCCTAAAACGCGAGCGTGTTCTAAGTAAGCCGCCGCACCCTTTAACCCATATAAGCAAAGTAAACGCAAACCAATCACATCTTCATGTAGGCTTTCACGCCCACGGTTAACGGCCGCTATCGGTGCAAAGGCCAACAGAGCCTCTTTGGTCTGTGGTAATTCAAATTTGGCAGCAGCAGAGAGCTCAGGCAATTCAAATCCGACTAATACCGCAGCCGCTCTCACGTTCTCTTCCAAACGTTGACGGTACTGCGTGGAATCTTGAACGAGTTCAAGGATACGTTCAGGATCAAAATTGACATTGGTTAACGTGGCAAAGAAGGCTCTGGGAGCCCATTGGTCAATTTCTTGATCGATCACACCACACGCTCGACCTAAATTGGCCCAAAAAGAGACGCCCTGTAATGAATACACTAGTACATCTTGTAAGTCTGAAACTTCAGCCGTTTTACCGCACATGCCTTGAGAGTAGGCACAACCTTTTGCCACAGGGGTTTGAATGGTTTGTTCACATTGAATACAGAACATTATTTTAGCTCCAGTTATTTGAGGCGTGTCAATCACGCTTATTATCCGAAGCCTTTAGGGCATAATACATGCCAACATATAACAACTTGTTTTTAAAAAGAATAAATAAAAAACCACACAACAATAATGTCAATTTGACTACCAAAAATAACGAGCAAAGACACCAAGGTGTCAAAATGACTCAAAATTTGAACTACCTGTCAGAGTCCCAATATTATTGGGGGAATGAACGTCGTCCATACAACTCCAAAAATTAGAGACACAACATTCATGTTGGATTCATCTTGGCTGCGTTAACCTAGCTTCAATTCAGAAAGAGGTACAGGTTATGAATAGATTTATTGTGACTACATTTGCGCTGGTTGTAGGGTTTTTCGCGTTGATGCTGAGTTTGCTGCTCGCCATTCCTCTCGCTATTGCAGCGATCATCACTGGCAAACGTATAGAAAAGCAGCTCAAGCGCCACACCTTTACGTCAAAAAGCGGCTACGTTATTGAAGGTGAATATGAAGAAAAAACTCAAGCACACTATCGATGAAAACCCTATTCGCCCTCTTTCATTGGCACGGCGAAACTCATTAGAAGTGGGAGGCATTTCCTCCCGCTTTTTTGGTATTAGCTAAAGAGTCATGACGACACGGATGGCAAGCGCAATCAGTACTACGCCCGACAAACGGTCAATCAATACGGCACGCGCGCGCAGTTTATCGAGTAATATTGGGCTAGAAAGAATTAAGGTGATGAACGTATACCAAAGCCCATCCACTAAAAATGGTGTTAACACAATAATAGCTTTGCTACTCAGTTCGTTGCCGATGGCGACAAATTGACTGAATAACGCGATGAAAAATAGCGCGATTTTAGGACTAAGCAGAGAAATCAATAATCCCTCTTTAGCCGACTGCCACACACTGACCGTCTCACCCGATTCTAATTTAGCCGCCACGCCCCCTTTGGAACGTAATGCATTGATACCCAAATAGGCCAAATACAACGCGCCTGCATAGCCTACTGTCTTAAACAGTAAGGGGGATTGATGCAGTACAACCGCTAAGCCAATTAAGGTAATGAAGGCATAGACACCAATACCAAATGCGTGCGCCCACGCCGTTGCAAACCCATTTTTACGCCCACCAGCGAGGCTGTGTTTGGCCACCATAGCTAGGCTTGGCCCTGGCGACATCGCGCCTAAAATACAAATGGTAAATAGTGATAACCAAACGGTGAATGTCATGGATTTCTCGCTGTTGTTTCGGTGATTTAAGGTAATGACGATAACGAAATGACTCGCATAACGCTACCTGAATATGGCGCTGCCCAAACGGCCTGATATTGCAGGTTAGCCGTTGCACCCAATGGGCATAGGCAAACTGAGATAGATGCATATTATTTCGCTTCAGCGTATGCTAACCGCCAGAACGATATTTGGGAACGGAAGCCGTGAATAAGTTAAAACAAGAGATCACCTTGCTGTCTGGTATTGGACAACTTTCCACCACTTTAATGGGAACAGGGTTATTTATGATCCCAGCGATTGCCGCTGGTATTGCAGGTGAGCTCTCACTGTGGGCATGGCTACTGCTGTTTGTGGCGATTTGCCCGATTGCACTGACGTTTGCCGCTCTGGGTAAGCGTTACCCTAACGCCGGCGGAACCGCCTACTTTGTCCGCCAAGCTTTTAACGCTAAGTTGGAACGCTCGGTTGCTTGGCTTTTTGTCAGCGTGATCCCTGTCGGCGTTCCGGCCGCTGTCGCATTGGCGGCAGGCTTTGCTCAACAACTCCTCCCTGCGCCACTCAACTCGGCGATGATGGCGCAAGTATTAACCGTACTGTTGCTGATTGCGGTCAATTTGGCGGGCACCAAATCTTCCGGGCAGTTACAAACCGTTATTGCACTGAGCATTTTCGTATTAGTTGGTGCTTTTTTCTGGATAGGCGATGTTGGCGCTGCAGATTTAACCATGCCCGCACTCAGCACGGACAGTATTTGGCCGATTGGCGCCACACTCGGCGTGATGTTCTGGTGTTTTGTTGGCATTGAAGCGTTCGCTCATATGGGAGAAGAGTTTAAAAACCCACAGCGCGATTTTCCGATCGCGATCATTGTCGGCTGCTTTGTGGCTGGAATCACCTATTGGGCATGCTCGGTGGTCATCCTTAAATTTGGTGCGTATGGCAGCTCAGAATTTGATAGCACCTCCATTCCTTGGCTGAGCGAACAAATTTTTGGTAGCAGTTTGGCAACGGTGATAAGCCTTATCGGCTTTTTTGCATGCTTTGCGAGCATCAATTTATACACGCAAAGCTTATCTCGCATGGTGTGGGCACAAGCAAGGCAATATCGACCAGAAAGCGCAATCGCCAGAATTTCAATCCGCGGCGTCCCAGCCAATGCAACCATTGCTGTTGGAGTTGTATTAATGGCTTCTTGCCTGCTTGGTGAATGGTCTGGTCTTAATCTGGAATTTTTCCTAAAACTTGCGAATGGAATCTTTGTCTTAGTTTATCTGTTAGCGATGTTCGCCGCTTATAAATTGCTCAGTGGCATCAACAAACTGTTGGCGGCGATTTCGTTGATCCTCTGCACTGCGGTATTTATCTGCTTAGGCTGGTCAATGCTGTATGCTCTGACTATCTTCATTTTGCTCTCTTTACCTTGGCAACGTTTGGCAAGAAAAAGTCAGCCGAAGCAAGAGCTTTAACTTATCGCTTACCTTGCGGTATTACCGTGACCACTTAAGTGGGCATCATTCTGCAAATAAAAAATTTTGCCGAAATAAAAGGCTCTCAGTATAGAGAGCCTAAAAAATAGCAAGGAGAGGATATTAAATTTAAGTGCGGATGTGCTTAATCGCGCTATTTAACTCATCGACATTACGTTGCAAATCAACAACGACAGGCCCGAGTTGATTGATGGCAACGTTCATATCACCCGAAAGGGCTTTAATGTTACTAAGATTGCTGGAAATTTCGTCGCTCACAGCCAATTGCTCTTCTGTCGCAGCCGATATCGACGTATTCAATTTATGGATCTCAATCGCCGATCCTTGGATGGTACCAAGCGCTTCGTTCGCCACCGACATATTAGAGCGCGTTGACTGCATTTTATCAGCACTCACCCGGATCGTTTTGGTCGATTGTTCTGCTTTCTCTTGCAGCATCGAAATCATGCTTTCGATCTCACCCGTCGATTGTTGAGTTCGTTGGGCAAGTGAGCGTACTTCATCCGCTACCACCGCAAAACCGCGACCTTGCTCACCCGCACGAGCAGCCTCTATCGCCGCGTTCAACGCCAGTAGGTTGGTTTGTTCAGCAATCGCTTTAATCACATCAAGCACATTACCAACGTTATTAGACTCATTCGCAAGTTGCTGGATGATCTCGGATGTTTTGGTAAATTCACCCTCTAATTCACCGAATTCATGGGTCGTTTTATCAAAGACCTGTTTACTGGTACTGGCTTCTTTTTCCGCGCTGCCCGCATACTCTTCTGCCATGGTGGTGCTTTCCGCCACGCTAGAGAGCGCCGATGTCATCTCTTCCATCGCCGTCGCCGCCATTTCAAGTTCTTGATTTTGCTGATTCGCCACTTTGACGTTTTGTTTGGTGACATCGCTTATCGTTTCAGAGATGGCCGAAATGGTGTGGTTTACCTGGTTTATTTTGCTAATGGTTGTGGCATAACTACCAAGCACCTTATTAATGGTGCCGCCGATTATACCCAGTTCGTTGTGACTGTTATCGTCAACTCGCAAAGTCAAATCAGAATTTTTGTCTACTTGTTGTAGCAATTTAGCCATGGTATCAATCGGCTTCACTACTTTTCGGTTAACAATGGCATACCCAATAATGGCAATAACAAAAACGCTAATTAAGGAGATATTACCAATCAATACCGTACTTTTTACTTTCTGCGCCGCATCCATGAATTGTTTATTGGTTCGATTTTCTAATTCAATAAAGAACTTATCGATCGGAGCCATAATTTTGGCTTTCTCTTGATGGTATTCATTACTGTGTAAGAGAGAAATCGCCATATTACGGTCTGGCTCTTTTCTAACGGTGTAGTTGCCATTGCTATCAGGGTAAAGCCCCTTAACAGCATTCATCGCTTTGACTTCCATGTTCACTAAGCCATCTGAATTAGCTTGAGCTTCTTTGAGCAAACTAAACTCTTGCGGAGTAAAACCAAGATCCGTCATCATTTGGTTGAGAGAGATATTCTTACCGTCTGCTTTAGGTTTTTGTCCATATTGCAACACAAGGTCCCAATATATCGTGTGATAGTTCTGCGGGCGAGGTTTCTTACCATTACGAATATCAAGAATATCCATGTACATTTTTTCATACTTTTCATCGCCACTGACCACATAAGTTCGGCCCAACCGAGTTAAATCATCAGAGCTTTGACGAAGCTCATCGGCCGCTTGGTAAGATTGATAACGAACTTGAGCCATATTATCAACTTGTTGCATTAGCCCATTGAGCTGTAATACCGTCACAACACTAATGACAATACCGATACCGATGACAGCAAACACGAGCTTCATGGTGTTGTTGATATTCATAAAAGTATCCTTCTTCATTTATCAACGAAATTATTTCTGTTTATTCATTGTTATTATTGCTCTTAGCATAGGATGAGAATGGCCAAAATGTCGAATTTTACGCCACAATTATTGCATCAATTTTAAGCACCATCATACTTCAACTTATTTTTTCAGTCGGTACTGGCAACTGAGCCAATACCTCTTTAGCCGCTTCAAAATCAAAATCTTCAATCGCATGCATCAAACTTTTCTTTTGCTCGTCAGACCATAAATTGCATTGTTTAATTTGGTGGATCATATGAATCGCATCAGCATCGTAGTTTTCAACACATTGCACTAATTGTTGGTAGAGCAACGCAATATCACGGTGCTCTTGCTGCGGATGTAATTGTGTCTGCTCCCAATCCCTTAGCTCATCCAACAAAGTAGACATCAACTTTGATACCGTGTTGAGATCTTGAATGGCGGGTTTCGTATGTCGCTGTACTACCCCTTCCATCTCGTTGGCTAGCTGCGCAATAGGCTCAATCCCTAGATTAGCCGCTGAACCTTTTAGGGTGTGCATCACTCGCTCTGCCTCTTCCCACTGCCCCTTATCAATCAATTTAGGGAATGCGGCTATTTCTTGCTGCTGGCTGGCAAGGAAGTGATCCAATATTTCAAAGTATCGCTGCGCATTGCCACCAATTCGGAAAATCGCTTGCTCCACATCAATACCGGTCAATTCTGGGTAGCCAGTACTCGGTTTCACTTGATTCGGTAATACCGTAGAGGGTACTGGCGTGGTTTCATCCGCCTTTAAATATTTGCGTAGTACGTGGTACAAGCGCTGTACATCAATTGGTTTCGCCACATGATCATTCATACCTGCATTTAAACAGTGCTCGACATCTGAAGACATCGCATTGGCGGTCATTGCAACAATCGGTAGCGTTTTCCACTCCTCATGTTGGCGGATCTCTTTCGTCGCACTGATACCATCCATAATGGGCATCTGCATATCCATCAGCACTAAATCAAAAGCTTCTTGCTGCAATTTCGTCAAAGCTTCTTGTCCATTATTAGCAAGAACAATGCTCAATTGAGTACTTTCTAACAGGCCGAAAGCCACCTCTTGGTTCACTTCGTTATCTTCTACCAAAAGTACTTTTTGCCCAATAAATGTTGGCCTTGTATCATGATCAAGATACTCATGGCTCTGCCTTAATTGCTCGATGCCGTAGCTGTCCATAATGGCATCAAGGAGATTTGATGGGTTCACAGGTTTCACAATCAAAGCATCGACTAATTTACTGTTTTCTCCCACCAAGGAGATTTCTCGGCCGTAAGCCGTGACGAGGAATCGTTTGGTGTTATCAAAAACACCCAATGGTTTCATTCTCTGCAGCAACTCTATGCCATTCATACCCGGCATATTCCAATCAATAAACAGCATATCAAAATGCGTATTGCGAATTTCATCTAGCGCCTCAAAACCGTTACTGACTGACTTCGCTTCAAAATGCATCGCATTGAGCAACGTCATTAAAATATTGCGCGCCGAGTCATTATCATCGACTACCAACGCACGTTTGCCTGCTAGAGCGCTGAGTGGCTTAGCGATATCGCGCATTTTGGCTTCTTGCAGCCCACACTCAACCGTGAATTCAAAGGTGGATCCTGACCCTTCTTCACTGCGAACTTGAATGTCGCCACCCATCAATCCGACTAGCTGTTTACTGATGCTAAGCCCCAAGCCCGTTCCTCCATATTGGCGAGTAATGCTATTATCAGCTTGAGAAAATGCAGAGAATAGAGTGGCTACGTTAGATTCAGCAATGCCAATACCTGTATCAGAAACGGTAAACTTCAAGGTCACGTTGGCATCGTTTTGCCCCACGACTCGCGCCGAAACGATGATCTCCCCTTGTTCGGTAAATTTCACCGCATTGCCACATAAGTTAACGAGAACTTGCCCCAAACGCAGCGGGTCGCCCACCAAGCCCACAGGAATATGTGGGTCGATATCTAATAAAAACTCGATGTTTTTCTCTTGGGCTTTTAGCGAAATCAAGGTGGTGAGGTTATCCAATACCTCATCAAGGCTAAAATCAATGTGCTCAACATTCAGCTTGCCCGCCTCTATTTTGGAAAAATCCAAAATGTCGTTAATGATGCCAAGCAAGTTTTTCGCCGATTCATTGATCCGTGAAATGTATTTTTGTTGCGTAGGATTGAGCTCGGTGTTGAGCGCCAAATGTGCCATGCCCAAAATGGCATTCATTGGTGTACGGATCTCGTGGCTCATGTTCGCGAGGAAATCGCCTTTGGCTTGGCTCATGGCATCCGCGGTCTCTTTAGCTTCTCTTAATTGCTCTTCCATCTGCTTGCGATCGGTTAAATCAAGCAAAATTCCGACAATTCCAGAAACTTCACCACGATTATTTTGGAAAGAAGCTTCGTATACCAACATCTCTCTTTTGTGGTGCGAAGCGTCATAGAGAGACAATTCGTAATCTTGCGAAGACTGCTCCTCTCCAAGCCTTTTATGTACTTGGGCAAAAATGGTCGCCGTTTCATTTTGAAAGATATCTTGCGGCGATTTACCGATAATTTGCTCGGCCGACAGGCCAACTAAATCCATAAACTTAGCGTTAATGGTGAGATACGTACCCGAGGCCGACAAGCAATACATGGGGTTCGGCGTCGCATCGAGGATCTCTTGATTCAGTTGAGATTGTTCGAGTACTTTCTGCTCGGCTCGTCGCTGAATTTCAATGTTTTGGCTCAATTGAATACTGACCGATAAGTCATCCAACATTTGCGATAACCACTGAAATTGCAAACTCGACAACGACCCGATAGTACCCAGCTCTAGTAAAGCGACAGGATGGTGATTGACGTGCAGCGGCAAATAATACACTTCGTTAATGACTAACTTGCCACCGTTAAATTCAATGTGACAGTTGCCATCGAGTGCTTTCATCGCATAGGGCTGGCCACTGAGCAACACACTGAGCTGCGTCGATGATGGATCGGTGTATTCTCTGGCCGAATGCTCACCATAACCCACCCCAGCCACTCGTTTTAATACGCCCTCTTGATAGATGTACATGCCAACCATTTCCAAAGGAAATTGATGCAGTAAGAATTGTGTAACTTCATTACACAAACGGTCCGTAGAATCGTTTTTGCGCAGGATGATATTGAAATCTTTAAGTAAAGTATTTTGGCTAAGCTGCTCAGCGATGTGATGAAACACCACATTCAAACTGTCGATAAAATGTTGTAGCTCTGCATAGGCAGTTTGAGTGATCGTAAAAGCGTAATCTTCCCGTTTGACTTGAGTCACAACCGTTTTGAGTAGCTGACTTAACGGATTGATGTAAAGACGCCACAGCAGAACAAAGGAGGCGATGATCACGCTGAGTAAGGTTAATACTAACGCCAAGTTTATCCATTCATAACGCAGCGCTTCGCTATCGGCACGTTGAATGTTTTGCTCCATGCGTTGCATGATCGATTGATGCGCAGAACCAATCGCCTGCATAATTTTCGCCTTTTCCGCGAAGTATTGCTCACCATAGAGAATAGCCCGAGCCAATTCCAGATCCGGCTCACCTGTGTCGACAAATTCGCCTTGGCTATTCTTTTTCCATCCTTTGATGGCCATGAAGGCTTCTCTTTCGAGTAACACCAGTGAATCAGACAAAGTAAGCGCATTTTTGAGCTCTAAAAACTCCACCGATTCAATGCCCGAAAGACGCATTCTATCGAGTAACGAAGGGTTGTCTGGTGTGCCACCCAGTGAGCGGGCAAGTAGTTTGTTTTGTGCAACGACATCCCAAAATTCGTACTCATTCCCTTTCGGTAAAGGCACAGAACCATTTCTGACGCTCAGCACATAATTAAAAAGGTTGAGCCACTTTTCATCGCCAGTCGAAGCGTAGGCTCGGGCAAATTTGGTTAAGTGATCTGAGCTCTGCTTCAACTCTTGTGACAGACGATAGAAACGGTAAAGTTCGTCGTTCAGTTGTCGGCTCTCAGTTCTCAGAGCGGCTACTTTGTCTGTGATACTAAACATCGCAATGGAACATAATCCCATAGCAATAAATAAGACGGTGAATAAAGTTCGGATGGATCGCATGTGAAGCGCCTTCTTAATAATTTTCTCACTCTACTAACGCTGAGATTAGCTATAGTTATTGATAAGTTTAGACTTAAACCCAACCTTCGCCGCTCAATTGCTATTTTTTATTAGGAAAGACTCATGCCCATCGAAAACTTGGACAATTGTACCGTGTTAATCGTCGATGATTCGCCAGATAACCTTGCATTTATGTCACAGGGGTTGGCTAACCGATATCATGTCAAGGCCGCTAAATCAGGCCCGATGGCGCTCAGTATCTTAGACAAGTTTTCTATTGACCTAGTGTTGCTCGATATTGTTATGCCGGAAATGTCAGGTTTTGAAGTCATACAAAAGATCATGGCAAACCCTAACACCCAAGACATCCCTGTGATTTTTCTGACCGCAAAGGATAACCCTGAAGATCAAAAACTAGGCTTTGAGTTAGGTGCGGTTGACTATGTATACAAACCCGTAAGCGTACCGTTGCTAAGAGCCAGAGTAGATACTCACCTGCAAAACAAAATTTCAAAAGACATACTGAAGAACCAAAATGGCTACTTGGAAAAAGAGGTGATCAAACGTTCAAATGAATTGGATAAAATGCAAGACGCGGTCGTGTATGCTCTCGCCAGCCTCGCTGAAACCAGAGACCCAGATACTGGTAACCATATCCTGCGAACACAACATTACGTCAAAGCGTTAGCCGAGCAACTGGCTAAGCTGCCAAAATATCAACAAAAGCTAACGCCGAATGTTATTAATACCTACTTTAAAGCCGCCCCTTTACACGATATTGGTAAAGTGGGCATCGCCGACAACATACTATTAAAACCAGGAAAACTGGACAGTGATGAGTTTGAGATCATGAAAGGCCATGCCAGCTTAGGGCTACGTGCGCTAGAAAAAGCGGAAAAGATGTCAGGCGCGAAAAATGACCTTATCGATATGGCGAAAGAGATCGCCCATGGGCACCATGAAAAATGGGATGGCTCTGGCTATCCTAACGGTTTACAAGGTGATGCTATACCACTCAGCGCACGGTTAATGGCTGTCGCTGATGTTTATGACGCTCTGATTTGCCGACGCATCTATAAGGAGCCGATGCCTCACGCCGATGCGAAAGGGATTATTTTGGACGGAAGAGGAAGCCATTTTGACCCAGAAGTCATTGATGCCTTCTTGGCAATAGAAGAGCGCTTTATTTCGATTGCCCATGAATACGCCGACGATTGATATCTTGGTAAGCAACGTATTATTAAACAAAAAGATAAACGTATGAAGGTAACCTTTCGCCCCGCAAGTGACAGCGATTATCAATTTGCTTTTGATCTAAAAAAAGTCGCAGAAATGGATGCTATTACGGCGATATTTGGCTGGGATGAAGAGTTGCAGCAAGTGCTGCATCGCCAAGAATGGCATTCTGGTCTACCAACGATCATCTGCGCTGATGGCCAACCGATTGGCACTTATTTACTGCAGAGCAAGCATGAAACGCTCTACTTCTCACGCTTTTTTATTCTGCCAGATTTTCAAAATAGAGGGGTGGGTAGCCAAGTGTTACAACTGGTCGTCAACCAAGCCAATCTGACTCAATACCCATGTAAGCTCTGTTATTTGCAAGGTAGCCCCGTCGGTGCTTTGTATCAGCGATTTGGGTTTACGCACTACCAAATGGACGATGAGTTTTCTCATATGCATTTCATTCCAACGCCCAAAGGCCAATAGCTCAGTAACCTTTGTGCTATCTTAAATTAAGGTTAGCGATCGGCAAACAGCCTACGCGGCGAGAAAATAAGCTTCATCATTAACGCCAGCCCCCCTGTAGCACAACAAAATAGTTACATTTGTTTATTCATATTCATTACTTATTGAATAAAATGCGTGAGCAATCTCTGATTAATGTCGTTTCATTTATAGGGTAAATGGTTGTGTGAACAAGGTTTCATCTTTTTTTAACGTTACGTTAGACAATATTTTCATTAACACCTTTGGATAGGAAACAGATATGTTGTATTTGGAATTTTTATTCCTGCTATTAATGCTCTATATAGGCTCACGCTACGGTGGTATTGGCCTTGGTGTGGTTTCTGGTATTGGCTTGGTCATTGAAGTTTTTGTCTTCAAAATGCCACCCACATCACCACCGATCACCGTCATGTTGATCATTCTTGCTGTTGTCACCTGTGCTTCAATACTCGAAGCGGCTGGCGGATTGAAATACATGCTGCAAGTGGCAGAACGTTTACTGCGTAAGAACCCGAAAAATGTCACTTTGATTGCACCGTTCGTCACTTACGCAATGACGTTTATGCTGGGTACTGGCCATGCGGTGTATTCCATCATGCCAATCATTGGTGATGTGGCATTGAAAAATGGGATCCGTCCTGAACGTCCAATGGCTGCGTCTTCTGTTGCTTCGCAAATCGCGATTACCGCTTCCCCAATCTCAGCGGCCGTTGTCTACTACCTTGCTCAATTGTCGAATATTCAACACGAGATCACCTTGCTCTCTATTTTGCTGGTCACTGTACCTGCGACCTTATTCGGTACGCTGTTGATGTCTTTGTACAGCTTGCGCCGCGGGAAAGAACTAGATGATGATCCTGAGTATCAAGAACGTCTGCAAGATCCAGTGTGGAAAGAGAAAATCCTAAACACAACCGCAACAACGCTGAATGAAACGTTACCCGCGGCAGCGCGTAATTCTGTGTTGATTTTCATTGGTGCGATATTAACCATAGTCGTGCTAGCGATGGTGCCAGAAACACGCACTATTGTTGAAGGCAGTAAACCGATCAGTATGGCGGTGGTTATCCAGATGATGATGCTCTGCTTTGGCGGTATCATTTTACTGGCAACCAAAACCGACCCACGAGATGTACCAAACGGTGTGGTATTCAAATCAGGTATGGTGGCGGCAATTGCCATCTTCGGTATCGCTTGGATGTCGGATACCTATTTCCAATACGCGATGCCGCAGTTTAAATCAGGCATTGTTGAGATGGTTACCGACCATCACTGGACCTTCGCGCTTGCACTATTCATTGTTTCTGTTGTGGTGAACTCACAAGCCGCAGTAGCGGTAATGATGCTACCTGTAGGCCTCGGGCTAGGTTTAGAACCTGCGCTACTGGTGGGATTAATGCCCGCACTGTACGGATACTTCTTCATTCCAAACTATCCGTCAGATATTGCAACGGTCAACTTTGATACCACAGGAACCACCAAAATCGGTAAGTACTACTTCAACCACTCGTTCATGTCCGTCGGTTTAATTGGCGTCGTGAGTGCGTGCTGTTTAGGTTATGTGCTGAGCCAAATCATCATTGGTTAACCCACTGTAAATGCCCCAGACTGATACAGCGCTGGGGTGTGTTTACTGCTAAATAAAAAAGTGCACCCAACTGAGCATGAAGCCGTTGGGTGCACTTTTTCTTTATTTAACTGCTCTTTTCTTTATTTAAACGTCATGCTTGATAATGTTGTTGTCCAATAAGAAGCCAACAATGTCAATCGACGCCATGCCATCAAAATTGAATTGGCTGGCAAGATCTTGCACCACAATGGTTTGGTGTACGTTATTGTCCGTCAGAATTTCCAATTCCACATCCGTCGTGTTGGTCATCACTTTCGCTTCTATCTGATGAGAAGTGTGTAGCGAAACGAGCAGTTGATCCATGGGCAAATGTAAATCGGCCACAACATCAGTGAGATCGATCACATCACCTTCACCAGCGTTGAAATCAGTGATAGTGTCGGTTTGCTCATCAACAGTATCGAGCGTCCATTTAAATATGTCAGCGCCACTTCCCCCGGTTAAGATGTCGGCACCAAGCCCGCCAATCAAGGTATCATTTCCGCCACCACCCACTAAGGAATCATCACCATCGCCACCTTCAAGGTGATCATGACCACTGCCTCCTAGCAACTGCGCCCCAACATTACCGGCGAGCAATTGCGCATCATCTCCGTTCGTTGATTGATCAATCGTGCTGCCGTCAGGCAATACTTCAATCGCAATATCAATTGATGCAGAAGCTGCACGGCTACCATCCGTTTCTGTTGAGATAGCCGCTACCGACAGAGTGTGTTGCCCTAAATCGAGCCCGCTAACCTGTAATCCGTCGATAGCATCAGCGGAAACAATCCACACTCCGTTTTGCTCAGTCACGCTGCCCGAGCTACTGGAAAGCGTAGCGCCACTTGGCAGACTGTCGATCTCCAATGACAACACTTCATGGCTATCCGTTAATGCCGCGATTACCCCCAGCAATGCAATACCTTGAGCGCTGATACTTTGGCTAACATACGTCTGCTTCATATAATTAAAGCTCGGATCAAGGGTTAATATCGGCGTATTGGCTTTGGGCGTCACCGCAATACTGACGGTTTCTGTCTCTTCTAACGCCATACCAGAAACATTGTCGGCATAAACACCACCATCATTGGCCTTAATTGTCAGATCAATATGGTCACTACCAATCGCGGTGGCATCAACAAAAACGCCACTGGCGGGATCGCTGCTATTAAGTAGTGCGTTGATATCCGATAACGTGCCTTGTAGGACGAGTTCTCCAGCCAAATTGGTGCTCTGCGTGACAGAACTTAACGCGGGGATCACGGCACTGAGCAAACCTTCGCTCACGCTCAAAATCACCGTCATGGGGTCGTTGGCATGTGAGCCTGCATAATCGACATCACTCACACTCAAGCCGGTAACTTTTTGCCCCGCCTCTTCATCAATCGTTGTGGTGACCGTAGCACTATCAATGGTGGGCGCATCATTGACCGCCTGAACATCAACTGAAACAGTAAACTCACGCGCAGGCCCCAAATGTTCAGTACCGTCCAGCCCTGTATCGACCGACTGCACTTTAATCGTCAGATCTCCCGCCCAAGTGTCCTTATGCCAATCACCAGAATTAAAAATCAGTTTATCTAAGCTTTGCGCATCGGCATTCAACAGCCATACTCCACCACCGATGTAAGTCCCCAGCGTGCCATCAGGCAATGCAATACTTGCTCCATCTGGCACCCCGGAAACTTCAATTCTCAACGTTTCTGGTGAGTTTTCACTATGGTTCGTACCAGCTGCAATGGAATCGGCTTTATCGATAATTTGCGCGTTGATATCAATTTCAATGTCAACGCCTTCATCGCCAGCGCCGTTAGTCACTGGTTCAACATCCACCACATCCCCAACGGGCGTAATATCTAATCTAAAGCTGCCGTTATGCTCTACTGGCACACCAAGCAAGGATTCTTCGGTGAAGACCTTGATGCCGATTTCCACTTCGCCACTAAAGTTCTTCGCAGGTTTCATCGCAATATCGGATAAATTGATCGAGGTTTGTGCTGGGTTGTTAATCTGAATGCTCCACTCACCACCACCATTATTTTTCACGGTATAGTCAGAAGAGAGAGAACTCACGACAAAATCCGTCGGTACCCCAGTAAGCTTGATCGACACAAATACCTCAGAGCCATCTGTATCGGTCAGATCAACGGTAAATTCGGAACCCGGTTTAGAAAGGACAATCCACTCATCTTCCAGACCGCTCACTTCAATATTGCTGCTACCACCACTGGAAATAATGACGTCGTCTACCACTGGCGTCACATCAAAACTTACTTGTGTGGTAAATGGTTTATCAGCATCAGTATTAGCCACACCCAACGCATTGGCATTGGTATCATCAAATTGCGTGATATCAGTCACTTTCCCCGCCACGGTAATGTTGACGGTATTATCATCATCGCCAGTCGGATAATTGGGTGCGGGTTTGAAATAAACATTGTCTAATGCCGCAGGTAGCTGAGGCTGACTAAAAGTGATACTGGTACCGAGATCATTGCCTTGCGCATCAACAAAGGTTCCGATATTGGTTCCTTGTAGGGTTAAGGTGACTTCGCTCAGCACCTCTTGTCCTTCCGTAGCGCTATTGCGAATATCAGCAAGGTCAATGTCGAGCGAAAGATGAATAATACCATCTTCATACCCGGTGCCGTCATTGGTCGGAACGTCGGACGAGCTTGAAGTCGGCTGATGATTTGCATCTAACCCAAGCGAACCTTCCACAGTCAATGTCGCTTTAGGGGTAATGTCATCATCTTGCGGTTGATGCGTTCCGGGAACATCAGCTACCGGAGAAACTGCCACTGGGATTTGCGTACTGAAGGTTTTTTCATCACCAGAAGCCGTGTCTGTCGTTACAAAAGTGATCGGCAAATTAAAGTCGCCCGCGTAATCTTCAGGCAGATGCAGTTGCAGATTTTCTAACCCTGAAATCGAGCCATCGGTATTCACGGTACCTTTGTACACATATAAGCCATCAACGAAATCAAAATGACCACCAGATAAACTTGCGCCAACTGGCAGCACACTTTGCGCGATGACAATACTGAGCTCATCTTCTACACCATCAAAACCTGAAGCGCTCACCATCAATTTATCTTGAATTTGCTGACCTAAGTTAATGGCGTTATCTTCGACGCCTAATACAATATCATCCGCATTGCCAACTAAAGTAATGTCAGCCGCTACCGTGTTGTTGCCCGTAGCAGTGAGCGGAAATTGTAAGGTGAGCTCTGATTGCACTTGTTGAACCACTTTGGCTTCAGAGCTATCTTCCCCTTGGTCATACACTTGGGCAAAAATGGTCACAGTGATGTCGTTATAACCATCACCATCAGGATCGTTACCACTACTCAATGTCAGGCCATTCGGCGCTTTTACACTGAAATTCTGCTCATCAACAATGGTCCATGAACCATCCCCATTATTAATTGCACCAGTAATCAGTAGTTGATCAAGTACCTGTGGCGTAATATTGCTAAAACGCACCACCAGTTGGTCGACCACTTCTAATGATTGGTAACCTTCTGTCGATTGAGTGTCTGCATTATCAAAGCGTATAACGTTCGCATTAGGCTCGCCGCCGGCCGCATCATTAATAGTAAAATAGATCGCACCAGAGGCATCTGCGACAGCTTTATTTGTAACTACGCCGTTTTCTTCAACACGCAGTTGTCCATCAGCTTCAACTATCGGCCTTACCGTGATATCAACAGAGCCGTGAATGACT
This sequence comes from Vibrio sp. V12_P9A6T4, assembly GCF_963874835.1. Lineage (NCBI taxonomy): Bacteria > Pseudomonadati > Pseudomonadota > Gammaproteobacteria > Vibrionales > Vibrionaceae > Vibrio > Vibrio sp. V12_P9A6T4. Next base: position 63,205 of record NZ_CAWNJO010000038.1, read on the forward strand.
TTCGAAGCAATACCTTCTCCAGAATTGATTGCATCGACGTATTCGTTGTCTTGCTCTTTAACCACAATCTCAGTGCTCAAGGTAAAATCAGTACTGGAGTGCTCTGGTGGCCGAACTTGAACGTAACCAGTTGTCAGCACTTGCGCTGAGAAATCTTGCTCGCTCTGTCCCAGTGCGGGGGTCAAAATGAGCTTGCCGTCACTGTCTAAGGCCGTGACAACACCATCGACGTAAATAGTACTACCAGCTGGGAAGCCAGAAAGTGTAACAGAGGCAAAATATTCATCAGCATCAAGATGTTGTTCCTCTTCTGGCTGCCAATGAATATTAATGCGGCTGTCCTCGTTACCAAGCGAGTGTGATTGATAGTTGTCAACAACATCAATCACTGGTGACACCTTAATGCGAATTTCCGACTCAATTTGACGCGTATGTCCATCATTTTCAGTAACGATGGTGGTCATTTTGATGTTGATGTTTTCGGTCGATGAATGAGATGGCTCAACTCGAATACCTGAATCAACCTGCGCTGAAGTTAGATTCGCCTGATAAATAGGTTGTTGCGCAGTATCGTAACCAACAAATACCAAGTTAATCACGCTACCAACACTGTCATACAATTTGACACCATCTGGAATGTTCGACAGCAAAACGGTGATCGACTCAGAGCTGTCAGTTGGATTATCCGCAAGCTCACCGGATAACACACTAAAGCCAAAGCCAACGGATTGATTTTCATCAATCGTCGTTTCAATCACTTGCAGACCATTTTCACTAAATTCATTCCAAGTGTTAGTACTGTTTGAGTGAAAATCAATGGTTGGAATATCTGCTACGCCCTTAACTGAAACATTAACCGTCTTAACACCTAGCGAGATTTCATCTGTCACCGCACCCGTAGAAAGAGTAACGCTATCTTTAATGATGCCTTCAACAGAGAAGGTAAAATCAGCGTTGCTATGCAATGGGGGTAGCACTTCAACTTGGTCAAGATATTGTTCAGGAACTTCATAATAAGTATGACCATTGGCATCGGTTATTTGTGATATTTCGCTGGCTCCTGCTCCCAACCAAATCAATGTAACACCTGTTTCTGAAAAATCAGAGAGACGCACATAGAGTGTTTCTGAACCATCAGAATCAACGGATCCCGCCATCGTAATGACTTCACTTAATAACAAGGGATCGTGATCTGTGGTGGGGTCAACGGTATTTTGCGTAGCGGCATTATCTTCAAAAACATTGATTCGATTGACAGAGAAGCTACCCATATCGGCAACAGGGCTAACATCTATCACGATTTCTTTCGTTTCTGATCGGGCGCTCTCTTTACCAACGTGAGCGTTAGTTTGCTCTGTCGTGATCGCTGTAATATCAAGTTTGATCTGACCACTGAAATTATCATTAGGGTCAACTTGTACTTGGTTAATGTGACTCGCGCTAACAAGATAATAGTGACCTGAAGCATCCGAGCTCATTCCAACCGGCGTACCATCGGCATAAACTAGCTGCGCCTCACCTTCACCTTGAGTAAAGCGGATCTCATACAGGATTATTTCGGGGGTACTGTTATCTTGTGTCTGTGCTAAAACATCGAGAGTAATATTGTCACTATCTTCTACTGCATCATAATGAAATTGGCTGCTTGAGGTCCAAGTCGCAATATCGGCCACACTTTCCACCTCAATGCGCAATTTCCCGTTCACATTATGATCGTGCAGGCCATTATTCAAAACTTGTACAGCGATATTAAGTTGGAAGCCACCGTTAGCGCTGGCATAGTGACGGTCAGGCACAAAATATAAGTTTTCAACCTTCGCCACGCTGCCCGTTAGACTTTGCTCAACCGCATCAGCCGGTAGTACAAAGCGTCCACTGACGACCTCTAGTTTGACATAGACACCAGAGTCGTTGAGATAATAAAAATCACCATGAGCATTACTGGCCGTGATTTTCACTTCGCCAAGCGATTCGTTTCGATCTAAATCGTGCAGGTTGACTCGCAAATCCACTTTAAGCGGTGAAGTATCTAAACCCGACTGGTTATCTTGGCTATTAGTGATTTGATTGGGGTCGTTAAACAAAATAGTGACGCCATCGCGTCCAGCATCTTCAGCCCCAATAACATTAGCAACTGTGATAGTGGCATTTCTATCAAGAATATTGATGTTCAACTGTTCGGTTGAGGCATCGCCATCAAAATCTTGCGCAGTGACATCGACAGTAAATGAAATGGTCGGATCATCACCATGTTCAAGGCTAGCAACTGGTTTAAATGTCGCGTTACCGTTAGGCGTAATCGTCAGTGTGCCTAAGTCTCGCTCAACACCATTTTTTATTTCGATAACTGTGACCGTTTTTGTGATGCCGTTAAGTTCAATTTCATTCGCTAAGCTTGCGCCATTGCCATCCCTAAATTGAATATCACGACCCACTTCATCAACGGCCACAAATTTAGTGATCGCACCATGATCTGCACCTTGAGTATCCGGCGAGGTATTGTTGTCTTGGCTAAATAAATTGACTGTTTTTATCGCCGTATTTTCAACACTAGTGATGCTTTTATCATGCAAAGTTGGAATATCATCAACAATCGATATTGGCAAACTCGCTGACGCTGAAACATCGCCATCTCTATCAGTTGCGGTAATCGGAAGATCTAAAATATAACTATTTTCACCATTACCCGTCGGGTGGTCGATGGCTTTAAGCAGTTCAAATTGGTAACTATCGGCCGAGCCATTTAGCGTGAGACGAAAAACCACGTCCGTCGTATTCTTAATCACCGCTTCATAAACAGTGACACCATTATTGCTTGAAATTTGGATGATCTCTATCTCTTGACCACCAGACGTTAAATTCTCGACAGGCGTGGTGAGATCAGACACTTGATAACTGACAATACCATCGGCCCCGTCAATCACATCAAAGTGCCCAGCAATAACGGTGCTGTCTGAACGATCAGAACCGATCGTGGCTAAGTCATCTTCATCAACGCTCTGTTCGCTACCGACGCGAATACCGACAATCGTTGGCTTGTCATCAACAATAGTGACAGGCAGTAGAATATCGGAGGCATCGCCATCATAGTCCGTCGCCACCACGTTGAAATTCACCAGTCGCTCATCGCTGCCTGCGGCGTGATCAATCGGACCTTGCAAAGTAAAACGGTAACTGCCGTCCGCATTGAGCACTAAGCTAAACACCGCATTGCCACTAGGTGTGGTGCTGGCTTGGTAGTGGTAGTTACCATTGGCATCGATTGTCGCCGCGCCCAAGATCACCGCTTCGCCTTGCGAGGTTAAGCCCGCAAGCGGGTTACTGCTGGTATCCAACTGATAGCTCACTACCTTATCGGCGCTTTGAGTGGTAAACATTCCCTCAGCGAACAGCGGCTCTTTGCTACTGTCTGAGCCTGACATTAAATCGTCTTCGTCAACGCTGAGCGCTTGCACGCCGGTGATGGTTGGCTGATCATCATGGATAGTGACGGGCAGCAAAATGTTGGCGCTGTCGCCATCATAATCGGTTGTCACTACCTTGAAATTTACCAGCAGCTCATCGCTCCCCTGCGCATGGTCAATCGGACCTTGCAGGGTAAAACGATAGCTACCATCCGCATTGAGCACCAAACTAAACACTGCATTGCCGCTCGGTGCAGCGCTAGCTTGATAGTGGTAGTTGCCGTCGGCATCGATTGTCGCCGCGCCCAAACTCACCGCTTCACCTTGCGAAGTTAGGCCTGCAAACGGGTTACTGCTAGTATCCAACTGATAGCTCACCACCTTATCCGCGCTTTGAGTGGTAAAGATTCCCTCTGCAAACAGCGGCTCTTTGCTGCTGTCTGAGCCTGACGCTAAATCGTCTTCGTCAACGCTGAGCGCTTGCACACCCGCGATGATTGGCTGATCATCATGAATGGTGACAGGCAGCAGAATGTTGGCGCTGTCGCCATCATAGTCGGTTGCAACCACCTTGAAATTCACCAGTAGCTCATCGTTCCCCTGCGCATGGTCAATTGGCCCTTGTAGGGTAAAACGATAACTGCCATCTGCGTTAAGCACTAAGCTAAATACCGTCTGACCGCTTGGGGTAGTACTTGCTTGATAGAGGTAGTTACCGTTAGCGTCAACTGTCGCCGCGCCCAATACCACACTTTCACCTTGCGAGGTTAACCCAGCGATGGGGTTGATGCTGGTATCAAGCTGATAACTCACTACCGTATCGGCCCCTTGGGTGGTGGTGAAATAGCCTTCGGCGAACAACGGCTCTTTGCTGCTGTCTGAGCCTGACGCTAAATCGTCTTCGTCAACGCTGAGCGCATCCACACCAATGATTTCAGGTTTATCGTCAATAATGTTGATTGGTAAACGCACACTTTCAGAGCTATCACCATCATAATCGGTTGCCAATACCGAAAGGTTGAGTAATAACTCATCACTATTGACTGGATGATCCAGCGCGCCTTGTAACGTAAACTGGTAACGACCGTCTGGGTTTAATATCAACTCAAAAATAGGCTGGCCATTGGCGCTCGCCTGATAGGTATAAACCCCGTTCAATGACGAGGAAGAGGCCAATTGCACCGCGACACCAGCCGAGGTTAACCCCGCCAACGAATTAGCACTTAAATCCAACTGATAGCTTTCAATTTGATCAGAACCCAATTGGGTATCAAACTGTCCTGAAACGGTAATCGTCTGTGAAGCACTGGCATCCGAACCGATATTCGCCAAATTATCCTCATAAACGGACGTCGACGGTTCATCGGACATAACAGGGTTATTACCATCACCAATACTGATTGCGATAGAAATCGGCGAGCGAATAGGATTTCCACCCACATCAGAACCAGTTACATCGAATTGAATCGCAATTTGATCATTAGCAAAAGAAACTAAGCCACCTCCCACAGAGGGAACATGGTCAATCGGTTGACTAATGGTCGTCACTATCTCTAAGTTGATGTCTTTACCGACAGACGTCGCCACTAAATCAATCCGTAGCACTTCACTGCCGTCAAGTTCACCGACAATATGGTTAGCCGTAGCATCATAACGAAAGCTTACTGATCGCCCAGCCGAAGTAATATCGCTATTCAGCTCTGACAATAGCGCAGCTAATGAAAGGGATTCAGGGACAAAAGAGGCGGCATCCAGTGGCAGATCTCCCGCCGCGATTAAAACATTTGCCGTCACTGATTGTGGGTACGAATTTAGTGAGAGCGAACCTTCAGCTAATGCCGCTGATAATAATTCACCCCCAGCGGTAAAACGCAACGGACTCAAATTCGTTTCAGTCAATGATTGCTGAGCATCACGCCCTGCAGTTTCGAAAAACGTACTCGCCAATACTTCTGCAAAATTGTAATCAATGGTGATGAAGCCAGCATTTGCAGAGCCTTCACCACCTGCTCCGGCGGCGGTTGCTTCAAGTATTTGGGTCGGGTCTTGGCCATCTAAAATGGCTTGTTGGATGGCAGCAATATTGTCTGCGTCAAAACTCACCTCGTCTAATAAGCTCAGATCAGCGTTGATCTCGCCTTCAATCGGAAATTGAACTAGGTCAACGGAGGTCTCAGAATCTGGTGACGCATTGCTAAAACAAGTAATACAATTCTGATCGACTACGGTAGCTTGGCCATTAAGCAGTATCGTCACCGACGAATGATTCACTGTGATTAAGATTTCATCTTTATTTAATTGATCACCCGCGCTTACTTTACGCGCATTACCTTTGGCATCTGCTGCGATAACATCACCAACCACTTCTTGTACTAACGCAGGTTGAACAACCACATGTAAATCCATAGAGCCCCCAGATACTTCTTTAGCAAATCGATTCAGAAAACGAGCAATAGACAACTGTTATTTTAGTCGCAATTGATTATGCAAATTTATATTTATGTAAATTACATCACTGAGCATAATTGTGCGTTAAAGCATCACTAGCGTCAAAACAGAGTCTGGCTAGCGAAACGCCACATAAGAAAACCTATCGGCTTGTATATTAAGAAAAATATGAAATTAGAGACGTTTAGCAAAGAGATTGGCAAGCAGATTACTGCACATCATCTCATTTTTGAGACGGTTACTTAGGTTACGTTTAGGGATTAATTACTTATAGTAATCAACATCAAAGCAATACTGATTTTTACTGGTAATAACCTATGAGCACTGTCTGTAATGCACAATAATAATGACAGTTCACCGAGCACATTTAGCATAGCAAAAGGAATACTGTCGACAAAGGTAAGCACATTCGCACCTATTTTGGGTATTTTCTTTTTTGTGTTCGCTTTGGCGATAATTAAAAACTTTTACGACACTAATCGGCTGGCAACCCGTTTCGGTGAACAAGCCATTACACAACTGGAACATCACATCAATCAAACGTCGGATGAACTGAACCAGTTAAGTAAAAACATTTCAAAGCACTGCCAAAGAGAAGACATCATTGCTCTGAGGAGCTATGTATTTCGCTCGAAAATGGTCAAAGAAGTGGGCATGTACAACGCTCACGGGACTATTTTTTGCACCAGCAATGAAGGCCATACCACCATTCATTTGTACAAACATATTCTTGACAGGCTTAAACAATCTCCAACGAATACGACCATTTCATTAACCAAATCTCGCAGTAAAGAGCAGACATTTTTTGTCTATGCTTCACAGCCAGATATGAGCGGCCTCAATGCACTGATGCCTCCAGAACAGTTTATGAACCTAGTCGCTCCTAAACTTGCCAAATGGCACTACGGCTATCAGGTCAATGTGTTAAGCCAAAGTATTCGCAGTGATCAGGAAGAGATCGATTCTGCTCATACTAGCTTTCTCTTTAAATCCGAGCATTACCCACTCTCAATTCAGATCTACTTAAATAACGGATCTTATGCTTACCATTTTCTCGATAACTTATGGCTTGCCTTGCTTACAGCAAGTATTATCTCTTTGATTTATCTTGCTTATTATAACTATCACCTCAGCCGAAATACCTTAGAAGTCTCTTTGAGAGAGGCCATATCAAACCATCAGTTGGAACTCTATTTACAACCGATCGTCGATATTACCGAGAATAGAATTGTTGGTAGCGAAGCACTACTGCGCTGGAATGAACCCTCTCAAGGCTATATTTCACCCACCATTTTTATCCCGTTGTCAGAACGTATTGGCGTGATTCATCAAATCACCTACCGTGTGTTGAAATTGGTGACAGAATGTGTGGAGCAGCACAAACATGCGTTGCACGATCAATACATCAGCATCAACATCAGCCGGTTATTGATCATTGATAATTACTTTATGGATTACATGAAACGCTACGCGACAAAACACCCAGCTATTGTTCCACGACTTCTGTTGGAGATCACCGAAGACAACCATTTCAACGTGGACGAGTTGAAGTTAGCCATGGAAAACTTACAGCGACTGAAACAGCTAGGTTTTAAAATCGCGATTGACGATTTTGGCACTGGCTACTCGGGTTTAAATTTTATCCACCAACACGACTTCCACACTCTCAAAATTGATCAAGTTTTTATTAAAAGCTTGCATCAAAATTCAGCCATTACTTCGGTGTTAGTGTCGATGATTAAACTAGCAAAGCAATTGAACATGCGGCTGATTGCTGAGGGCGTTGAGAACCAAGATCAGGTGAGAGAATTAGAGCTGTTGGGTGTACGTTACATCCAAGGTTTTTATTATTCTGAACCTATGTCTGTGGATGCTTTCTTCCAATTTACCCTGTCCGCCAAGCAGATCGCACACCGCTAATCACGCGATCAATCGAACGACGGTTTAAATTAAGTTACGACTTAAATTGAGCTTGCAGCGCACGGCTGACGGGTAACTTATCAGGACCAATCAAGACGTACATTTTACCCGTGAACTCTTTTTTCACTTTATCTATCTTGGCAACATTCACTGCCGTTGAACGGTGGATTTGCCAAAACTGATTCGGGTCAAGCTGCTGCAGCAACTCTTTCAATGAACTGCGCAGTAAGAACTCCTGCACTCCAGAATCACTCTTTACGTATATGGATAAATATTTGTCTTCGGCTTTAGCGTACAACATATCCGCCACCGAAATCAGGTGAATATCTTCACCTTTTTGAACTTTTAACCAGCTTAAAAACGACGGCGATGCCTGTTGGCTTATATGCTGTATCTGCTGTAAAAGGGTTTGCAAATCAGGTAATTGTCGCTCAGAAGAATGCTCGGCTAATCTTAGCTGCAACTTAGTACAGCACTGCACTAAACGCGCTTCAGAAAGCGGTTTCAATAAATAATCCGCCGCATTGGCTTCAAAAGCTTGAATGGCATACTCATCATAGGCGGTGATAAATACAATCAGTGGTGGCTTTGCCAAACCAGCCAATTGCCTAGCGAGCGACATACCATCCATTTCTGGCATTCGAATATCAATAAAGGCCACCTCCGGCTGATGCTGCTCAATCATGGACAATGCCACGCGTCCATTTTCGGCTTGCGCGACAATATCGAGCTCTGGCCACACTTCTCCTAATGCACGGTTTAAATGATGCCGCAATAGCGGTTCATCATCAGCAATAATAGCGGTCGCAGAGACAGTACTCATGTGGCACTTCCTTGTAGTTGGTCCAATAGTAGCCGCTTTATTCTAATCGTTGCCGTCACGCCAGCATCATGATTTTGGGCGATAATGAGACACGCATCATCAGCGAATAGGCCGCTTAAGCGCTGGCGAATATTATCCAACGCAATACCATGCCCTGCTGAAAGAGCACTCGGCTGCAATCCAATGCCACTGTCACAGACACTGACTTCAAACCACTCGTCATAAATTTCACTTTTGATGGTCACTTTCCCCCCCGCGGCTTTAGGCTCAATACCATGGCTAACAGCATTCTCAACCAAAGGTTGTAACAGCATCGGCGGCAAAGGAATGTCATCCGCTGCGCCAGGCATTGCAATCTCATAATCCAGCCGATCACCTAAACGAATTTTTTGAATACCCAAATACGCATCGACTAAATGTAACTCTTCACGTAGCGTTGTGGTGCGATTGCGGTTACTACGCAGCGAACCACGCAATAGGTCGGTTAGCTTTTCGAGCATCATTTGCGCTTTATAAGGCTCAGAGCCAATCAACACGCTGATATTGGCAAGCGTATTAAATAAGAAATGGGGTTCAATTTGACTTTGTAACTGCTGCAACTGGCTCAAAATCAAGGCTTTCTCTTGTTCAGATTGACGCCGTTTGGAGGCTTCTAGCGCTTTTTCAGCAATCAGCTTTTGTTCATGCGCGTAGAAGTAGAAAAAGCAAACGCCAGTAAAAACGAAACCGAGAAAAATCACCGGTTTCATTGCTGAAAAATGACTAAAGTGCGCGTATTTACTAAGCCATAAATAAGCGTGTAACGTACCGAAAATCATCGACCCCGTGAGCGAAAAAACGTTCACTAAGCGTGCGGACAACTGCGGTGCGAAGCGACTCAGTAAGTGAGCAATAGCCACAGCGCTGTAACCGTAGCCAAAGCTTATTGCTAAGTGCAACGTGATGTCACTGGGCCAAATGGCCTGAGTGGTAAAGGCGATCACCACACAAAACAGCGAAGTAAATAGCAAGCTTTTGGCAAGATTTCGAATCTCAACTTTCTCGCACATTAGAATTTCCCTTTCATATTTAATAGAATCATATGCTTATCTGGTAAGTTTGCATATGTAGAGTCAGCAGGCCCAGTCATAAAACGTGCGGCCAGTTCGATTTCGATAGAGGCTGTACCCGAATCGTACACTGAGTAATTGAGCCATTGGGTAACGATCACGCCGCCATCTTGCGGTGCAATCAGCACATCAAGTGTCGGCACTAAGCCTTGCAACCATTCAATACTCTGGCTCCACGGCCAATGATGCCAAGCTTGGCTATCTAACGAAGCATGCAACATCACATTATGCTGCACGAGATTCACGTGGTTATAGCCTTGTGCGTAAGACCAACCTAACGCTTGATTATGCTGATAACGAACCGAATCCGCGTTGGTCTGCGCTTGTTGCCACTGCTCTTTTCCCCAACTGCGACTGTCGAACCAATATTCTGCAATGACGCTTTGCCCATCACTTCCCGACCAGTTGAACCCTACCAGTGCCTGATAGCCTTGAGTTCGTGATTCAAGAGCCATGCGCGATTCAATCTCATGTTGTTGAGAGTAAACTGCTTGAGCCAACGCGCTGGGCTGTTGGTACGCCAAATAATGACGCTGATAGAGCGCTGACGCATGCACTTCCCATGCGTCAGTGAGCACAGTAACAAACGAGCTACCCAGCACGCCGCGTCGAACGTCATCATAGTAAGCAATCGCCTGCCATTCGGCATTGCCCATCAACTGATAACGCCTTACGCCCGCCCCTTGTTGTTCGGTCATTTGTTGTAACTCGCTGCCTTGCTGCTCTGTCCAAGAGGAATCTGTATAAAAAATCGTCCATTCACCTTGCTGATCATAATAAGAAGCAGAGAGCGTTCCGGCCCCCTCTTCTACCTGAATACCGACCGGATTGCGGCGATAAGGCTGAAAGAGATCAAGCGGACGATAACCGTAGCCCACTCCCCAATCCAAGCGCACTTTTCCTAGTGTCAGCTCAAACGGCACATCAGCCAGCACTAGGCTGCCTTGCCAAAACAGTTCTTGTAGAATGAACTCGCTGTCGGCGTGCTGCTGTGCATCGCTACTCCACAAGGCGTTTTGTTTGATAGCCACTAGACCCAACCAGCCATGCCACCTCATTTCTACATCCAATAACGCCTCAATCTGCTGCGTATCGCGCGCTTGATTACTAGGAAAAAAAAGGCTGTCGCGATGCGCCGTGGTGGATGCGCTCATTACCCAATTCCAATCAAAACTGGGGGCTTCTGCCCGCGCAGCTAAGCTCAATACGCTAGTGAAAAAAGCGAACGCAACACGCTTCATCTCATAACTCCGATAGACTGTTACGAGTCAGATAGGCGGGGTTGTAATATTTTTCATCTAGCTCCATGGACTCGATGTGTTGATACTCAACCACCGTTTTTTTGGTCGGTTGAATTTGATCAAGCAGCGTCATACTGGTTACGCGCATTCGTCCCTCTTTTTCACCAGCGCGAAACCAAGCCTGCTTGGCCAGTTTTCCAGAGCGTAAATACAAAGAAGCTTTGATTGGGAAATCGTTCTCTTTATCCAACCATAAGATAATTTGCTGGTAGTTCGCCCCTTCTGTGACAGCCAGTAATGACAACTTATGCGTCAGGTAAGGTTGACCACTGGGTGTTTCTATCTGCTCTTCACCCATCAATTGACTTTGGTAATCCTCGCTCCACGTCAGTGTTGAAATATCGCCCACCGAAGCCTCACCAAGCAGTTTTTGCATTGGCGTAATACGAATAGGGCGGCGGCTTTTTGGCATCAACAACCAGTAGTTTTCATCGAGCATCAGCATTTTTTGCCCCGCTTCAACGGAGGATTTGAACACCACTAACGAGTCGCGATTGGCTTTGGTATACACGTGATACTGACGCGTTTTATCGAGCTCACCACGTTCATAAAGCGACACCAAAGAGACGACTTTAGCCGCGCTGTAACCAAGGCGATATTGGTCGGCGTTTTTGGTCATTTGCCCTGCATCCAGCGCCGCCCAGCCAGCGGCCGAGTAGCCACCGCTAAGCGTGATCAGTAATAACATCATCCATTTATACATAAGCCAGTGCCTCCGTGATTGGCTTGTTGACTCCTTTGCGTGCCGACAACCAAGCCGCTGCAATACAAATGCTCAGTACGCCAAACGCACTCAGCAGAACCAATTCCCATGAAAAATAAATATGCAAAGGATACCCTTCCGTGCGTCCCGGTGGCGGTGGCATTTGCACATCGACTACCATCAATAACACGCTTGTTAGTGCATTGAGCGCCGCACCCACCAGCGTACCTAAAATGGCTAGCAATACGGCTTCGCGTATGAAGCTGGCGACGATTTCATTTGGGTAAGTTCCAAGCGCCGACAGCGTTCCGATTTCCCGGGTTCTCTCCGTGACCGACATGGTTAAGGTGTTAAATAGCGCGACGAAAACCACCAACCCCATCACCAACCCCATGATGCCGAAGATGCGATCGTAAAGATCTTTTACTTTTTGATAAAAAAACGCTCGCTGCTGCCAAGGCGTCACTTGAATCGCTTGGCGAAGGCTCATTAATGACAGTTTGTTTTCAACCCAATGCCGCATGCTTTCTGTCTGTTCGGTGCTAAACAAAAACAGCGATAAGGTGCTCACTTTATTCGAAGCTAACAGCTCAGAGGCCGATTGAATGTGCAGATACAATTGGCGTTTATCCAATTCAGGCACACCCGTGGAATAGATGCCGTGCACTTTGAAATCAACCGCGTTGAGCGCGCCATCAGCGGTACTGGTCAGTAAAGTAACCCAGTCGCCAATCGACACGTTTAAGTTTTTGGCGAGATCCACCGCCAGCATCACTTCCGGCTCACTCGCATCAAATCGAGGTGAGTCAATATTGGACAAGGTTTTGCCTTGGCGAACGTCCAAAAATGGCCCTTTCATATCAAACTCTTTATGGTTAACGCCGGAACCGACAAAAATGGTCGATTTGCTACCGTTAGAGACCAACCCGCTAAACTCAATGCGTGGCTGAATGCCTCGTATCCGCTTATCGTCGATTAATCGCTCAACAATTAACGCACTGTCGGCAATCCCATTAGCCAGTGGTGACTCTTCATCTTGCTCAAAAAAGCCCGGTTGGCTGAGCGTTAAATGCCCGGTGTCGCGCGCAGTGGATTCGCGCAGTGCTTGGTAAGTGTAAAGGCCAAATCCTCCGGCGCTGGTCAATGCGAAAACAGCAATGGCAATGATCAATACCGAAAGCAGGCTGCGGCGGCGATTACGCAGTAAGTTCAGCGCCGCCATACGCCATTCCATAGAAATCAGCTTGCCCATTTCATCGCCTCCTGAATCACTTTGCCATCCACAAGCTGCAAGGTTCGGTCGCAGCGGTTGGCCATGCGCGCGTCGTGCGTAGCCACAATAAAAGTGGTGCCCATTTCGTGTCCAAGACTTTTCATGATGTCGATCACCACATTGGCGGTATGGCTGTCTAAACTGGCGGTCGGTTCGTCGGCAATCACCATTTCAGGGTTATGGATCAGCGCGCGCGCAATGGCTACGCGCTGTTGCTGACCGCCTGAAAGATGATCCGGCCGGTGGTGAACCAGCGTTTCTAACCCCACTTTGGCCAGCATAGTGCGCGTTAAAGTACGCTGATCGCGCAGGCTGTAGCCATTTAGCATCAATGGGTAAGCAATATTTTCCGCCGCTGTCATCACCGGAACTAAGTTGAATTTTTGGAAAACGAAGCCTAATTTTTTGCGCCGCAGCGCCGCCGCTTCTCTTGGATCGGTTGGGTAAGGGTAACCCGCCAGTTCAATGTCACCTTGGTAATCTTGATCAAGCAACCCCAAGATATTGAGCAAAGTGCTTTTTCCCGAACCTGACGGACCGCACAGTGCTAGCATTTCACCTTGTTTGACTTCGCCATTCACCGCGCTCAACGCCAGCAGCGGCTGCATGCCTAATTGATAGGTTTTACTGATCTGTTCAAATCGTAGCATTTTGTTGCCCTCCCTCATTCGCTTTTCAATTCATGCGTTTTTTCAGTCAATCCGTTTTCAATCAACGCATTTGTAATCAAAGCCTTGGCTTGGATGATTTGCGGATGCTCTGCTGGCTGGTTGTCAACTTGCTTACCTTGCTTCTGATGGTTTTGCATCTGGGCAAGCCATTGCTCTGCTTGAGGAATGTCGTTGGCACGAAGGGCGGCTTGAATGGCGTATCGATAAACCCAAGCAGTGGCGGCAAAAGGTTGTGCAGTTAATTCGGGTTCAACAAGAAGGTCGAGATACAAATCATAACCACGCTCAAAATGGTTGAACATACCGGGCAGTGAGGTGTAAGTCGCGGCCGAAACCGCGCGCGTTAAATAGCTATCCGGCAGCCCCATGACGCGCTCTTGTTCAGCAAGCGGCTGCGGGTGATTGCTGAGTAAAGTCAGGCCTTTGTCTATGGTGGCCAAGCCCTCTTCGACGTATCTCATCTTATTCCAAGGCATGAATGCATCACGCCCTTGCAGGGTTTGTGCACTGCCCAGATAAGCTAAGCTGAGCGGTTTGGCCCCTTGCTGTTTAATCAACTGCTCTAGTTGGTGAAGCACAAGCTCCACTTTGTCACTGTCGCCTTCGGCCGCTTGGTTGTACTGCATAATTAAAGCGTCGCTTGGATTAGCTTGAACAGCCGTGATGCTTAGCAGCAACCCGACACTGAGTAGCAGGTTGCGAAGTGAGCGTGAATAAGAAAATGTCGTCATCATGATGGTCCCTTTCATTCGTTGGTGATGAAATTTGCTTGATGACAACAGATTACGCAGTAAATAGGCCAGATGCGCCACTTTGCGATAAAGGGGGATTATGCAGCGTTAATGGCAGGCTGGATGACGTGAATGGGAAGTAGACAAAAAAACCAGCCACTGAGGGCTGGTTGGGAGAGTGATATTAAAACCTAATCGTAATACTGAAATAATAGCAATACGAAAAGCGTATCGCGGGGCAAGAACATCTGTTTTCAAAAGCATCTGTTCTAAAAAGCACCTGTTCCAAAAAACATCCGCTCTATGGCACGCCATGCCCTTTGGCGGCGACCCAAACCCGATACCACTGCTCGCGGGTCAGTTCTAAATCAAGCGCAGCAATTGCCGCTTTGACGCGGTCAATCTTACCAGAGCCAATAACCGGCAGCGGCTTAGAAGGTAGACGCAGTACCCAAGCGTAAATAACCTGATCAATACTGTCTGCGCCGATCTCTTGGGCGATCGCTTCTAGCTCACTGCGCACGCGTTGGGCTTGTTCAGTCTGGCCGTTAAAAATCTCGCCACCAGCTAAACAAGACCAAGCCATTGGGCGAATGCGCTGCGTTTGCAAATGATCCAAAGTGCCATCGTGCACCACATCGAAGTTGAGCGGGTTCATCTCCACTTGGTTGGTCACTAACGGTTTACCTAGGCGAGATTGCAGCAGTTCAAACTGGCGCGGGCTGAAGTTCGACACACCAAAGTGCTTCACTTTGCCCACTTTGCGCAGTTCAGAAAACGCTTCGGCGACTTCATCGGCATCCATCAAGGCATCTGGGCGGTGGATCAACAGCAGATCGATTTCGCTCACACCAAGTCGTTCCAGCGAATTATTGACCGACTGATAGATATGCGCAGAACTGGTATCGTAGTGGTTTATCTTACGCTGCGGCGTTTTTTCGCCACACAAATTGATGTCGCACTTAGTGACGATTTGGATCTGCTCGCGCAGCGCGGGCTCCAGTGCTAAGGCTTCACCAAACAGTTTCTCGCACTGGTAGTTACCGTAAATATCCGCATGGTCAACCGTGCTAATGCCCAATTCAATGTGCTGTTTTAAAAACGTTAAACGCTGTTGTGGCGTCATGCCCCAATCTGCCAAACGCCAGTAACCTTGTACTAGCTCTGAAAAATCTGGCCCTTGCGGCGCGATTGTTACTTTAGCAACCATTGGTTGTCTCCTTTGACTTAATTGCCGTCATCCTAAGCAGGTTTCGATGACGGCTCAATGAATCTACCGAATAAGTTAAGATTACGCGCCGAAGTTGTGAGATTCACTACACGTTGACAATTTATATCGCTGGAAAATTCATCGCTTCTACGCCCCCAAGCCATGCTTTGTGATCAACGCCAAATTCTTAAGGCTTAGGCACAAGAATGATGTCAACTTCTCTCTCTGCTTTTATTGTTAGCGATGAAGCACCTCGCCCTACAGCGACTGACGATAATGCAAAAACGAATCACCCTAACCCATGAAGGCCAAGGATAGAGCATGAAATTCTCCACGTTAACACTCGCACTTTGCGCTGCCGCGCCTGTTGTGTTTGCCGCGCCCAATCTGACCATTTCGACCACCACGACTAGCCGCGACTTTCCGCTGGATGCGAAAACGCCTTTAGTCATTCCCTTGACCAAAGAAAGCTACACAATAAAAGTGTCAGGGATTGAGGGCCAGTGCAGCGCGCCAGCTCAGCAGAGCATCAAATTCAACGCGCCCATTGCTCTCAATTGTGGGCAAGAAACCGAACTGCCGCTGACGATACGTTTCACTGGCGATTACGCCTTCGCTTATGATGACGAGCAGCAGACCTTAACCTTTGTCCGCCAAGCCAAAAAATCCACTACGAGCAAATTTAAACGGCCGATACCGAGTGTTTCGTGCGAGCAGTACCAAGGCGGCGAAGTGACCTTACAACTGGGCAATACGTTCCCCGATGGCACACTACTAAAAGAGACATTTACCGGCCAAATCCTCAGCGTGAAAAATAGCCAAGTCACCTTAATGCCGTCACCAACCAGTGGTGGATTGGTGCTGCTTGCCCCCGCAACGGATGCCGCCAGCGAACCCTTTACCTACCGCAATGCCACGATTTACTTTGTGATGGTGGACAGATTCAACAATGGTGACCCAAGTAACGACAATAGCTATGGCCGTAAAAAAGATGGCAAAGAAGAAGTGGGCACTTTCCACGGTGGCGACCTAAAAGGTGTGATTGCCAAACTCGATTACATCAAAAGCTTAGGCACCGACGCGATTTGGCTTTCGCCGATTGTGGAACAGGTGCACGGTTTTGTCGGCGGTGGTGACAGTGGCTCGTTCCCTTTTTATGCCTATCACGGTTACTGGACGCGTGATTTTACCAAGATCGATCAAAATTTTGGTGATGAGGAGGATCTCAAAACGCTGGTCACGGAAGCGCATAAACGAGGCATAAAAATCTTGCTCGATGCGGTGCTCAACCATTCCGGCTACGCCACCTTGGCTGACCTGCAATTTGATCAGATTGAGGTGGTTAATCCCCAAAATTTACCGAAAAAATGGGTTGATTGGATGCCGAAAGCTGAAGAAAACTGGCACAGCTACAATCAATCCATTGATTATCAAAGCGCCAACTGGTCGCAGTGGTGGGGCAAGGATTGGGTTCGCGCTGGGTTGCCCGGCTACCAGAAACCCGGATCTAGCGATATCACGATGACGCTGGCCGGCTTACCGGATTTTCGCACTGAATCAACACAAGCGGTGACGCCGCCGCAGTGGCTACTTAATAACCCCGGCACTCGCGTGGTAGCGCGCGAACAGTATAGCGTTGCCGATTACTTAATTGAGTGGCAAACCGATTGGGTTAAACGCTTTGGTATTGATGGTTACCGCGTCGACACAGTAAAACATGTGGAAGGCGAGGTATGGCGACGCTTAAAAAGCGAGGCATCACGCAGTTTAGAAGCTTGGCGCGAGCAAAACGGGCAGCAAGGGCAACCCTTTTGGATGATGGGCGAAGTATGGGGCCATTCAGCTTACCGCAGCCCCTATTTTGATGATGGCTTTGATGCACTGATCAACTTTGATATGCAAAAAAGAGTCGATAAAGGCGCAGCCTGCTTAAGCCAAATGGCGATGGTGTACCGCGACTACGCGCAAACGCTAGCGAAATACCCAGATTTTACCCCCGTGAGCTACCTCTCTTCTCACGATACCGAGCTGTTTTTTAGCCGTTTTAACTCCTTTGAAATGCAGCGTAATGCCGCCAATGCATTGCTTCTCGCACCGGGTGCGGTGCAAATTTACTACGGTGATGAAGTCGCACGTCAAGTTGGCCCTTACGCCGATGATTTTCACCAAGGCACACGCTCTGACATGGTGTGGTCACTGGATGAAGAGCGACAAGCGCTGCTGAAGCATTGGCAAACGCTAGGCCAATTTCGTCAATCGCACCCTGCCATTGGCGCAGGTATTCATCATGAGATTGAACAGCAAAATGCCTATCTGTTCTCTAGAACGTTAAATAATGACCGTGTCGTTATTGCTTTTGTTGGCCGTTAAACCCACCACAGAGGTAGTTGCAAACACCATAGTGACTGCCTCTGTTTCTTCACCATTTTTTTGGTCAAATAATTTAAACTCACCCACCAAAACATCAATATTATGAACGTGTTGAAGCATAAAAATTAACTTTAGCACAAGCTAAACCAATTACCCTGCCAAATAAGCACAACCCTACTGGTCATACCAAAACTGTCAACTTTTCATTTGATTTACAAATACTTACACACTATCATTCGCCGCTAATTGAAATAAAGACATCATTTTCTTTGACATATCAATAACACAAAATTAACATCTCGCATTGCAATGCCATTACCATAACAAGGCCTTAGGAGGTCGAGAATGATCATCAAACCCCGCACGCTACTCGCGCTATCAATATTGACAGCGTTTAATGTTCACTCTGCAGGCTTCCAAGTGGCAGAGCATTCAGCCTCAGGGCTAGGACGTGCTTTCTCTGGTGAAGGAGCGGTGGCCGATAACGCGAGTGTGATTGCTCACAACCCCGCAGCCATGACACGGTTTGATACAACACAGTTTTCTGGTGCACTGTCCATCGTTGACCCAGAAGTTGATGTATATGATGTGAAAAACCAACAGAAAATGAACGATGTTGCACCACTGCAAGTAGTTCCCGCGGCTTACTACGTCAGTCCAATCAATGAACAATGGGCTTGGGGGATGGGAATATTCACTACTTACGGCGTCGCTACAGACTACCCTAATGATATTTATGCAGGCGATCTTGCAGGCGATACTTCTCTTCTTTCTGTCAATTTAAACCCGAATATTGCCTACCGTGTTAACGAACAGCTTAGTCTCGCTGCGGGTATTAACCTCGTCTATGCCGAAGCAAAACTGACACGACATAAAGGTGCTTTAGCCGTATTTACTGGCGGCTCTGCCTCTGACAACCTAGTCGGAATGACTGGCGAAACCATAGCTTTGGGCTGGAACATAGGTAGCTTATATGAGTTCAACCAAAACCACCGTGTCGGTTTTGCTTACCGCTCTGCTGTTGATCTGGATTTTGATGATGGTGAGTTTTCAAGCTATAGCTCAGGTGTTGCAACAAACGCTGTTGTTGAAGGACGTTTAAAAATCACGCTACCTGCGATGTGGGAAGTTTCCGCATTTCACCAACTCACGGATAGCGTGGCGTTGCATTACGGGTACCAACGTACCGACTGGAGTTCATTCAAAGAGTTAAAGGCAACATCATCACAATGTACCAACGGAGAGTGTTTTTATAAGTCTGAAAAGTATGAAGACAGTGGCCGTTGGTCATTGGGTTCAACTTATCAATTAAACTCGACTTGGACATTACGCGCCGGTTTTGCTTTTGATGAACAAGCTGGCGAAGCCACATTGAGTATTCCAGATAGCGACCGTTATTGGTATTCAGCGGGCGTGAGCTACGTGATCAGCGACTCGCTATCCATTGATGCGGGTTTTGCACTGGTGAAAAGTAAAAGCGGCACGTTTACCGAAACCAACAAACTCAATGAAACATTGACGTTTGAATCGCAAGGGACTGCTTACCTTAGCGCTATTCAACTTAACTACACATTCAACTAAACTCAGGGATAAGTCATGCTTAAAACAACATTCAAAATATCGCTGCTCTGCTCTGCGTTATGGTTAGTCGGTTGTGGTGATGAAACGAGCAGTTCGGGAGCAAACACAACACCCACTTACGAAGCCTACATTCAAGACGCGTTAAAACGCGACACCAGCATAAAATTCACGCTCAGTGGCGCAAACGCAAATGTACCACTGCCCTCTTTTGCACTCATGAATGCCAAAGACGGCACGTTAGAAATTCCAACCAAGGGTGATGACGCCTTAACCAATCCAGTCGCCGCTATGGGCACCATGGATGGTTGGTCAACATCAATGCCACTGTTTCTAGACTTTGAAGGCGTAGGATTGGCTGACGGTCTTATCTCTAACGGTATTTATTTAATTGAGCTGACCGACAGTATGATTGGCAGCCCAGCGGTTAAAAATGTGCTGACATTGAACACCGACTTTGCTGCCATCGCCAGTGCCAGCAGCGATAAAATTGCGATCGTGCCAAACAAAGCGCTCAACCCTGCCAGTGAATATATTTTAGCCGTGACAGATGAGATTACCGATGTAAATGGCAATATTGCAGGCACATCCAGCAGCTACGCCGCGTTGAAGTCCAAAGTGAAAATCTATACCGATGATAAGCTAGGGGCATTACAAAAAGTGACCCAAGGCGTGGAAAGCATTTTCGCTTTGGCAGGGGTGGATCAAACCAAGATTATTTATTCAACGTGGTTTAGTACTCAATCTGTTGGTCAGACACTTTACAGTGTGAAAGGCGCCACCGCCGCAGGCCTTGCAACGACAGATATTGGCAACATTTGGAAGCAAGGTGCGAACCCAAACAACCTTAATTTGAGCGCCGCTTACACCATGAGCTTTGGTGCTACAACCGATTTTGTAACCGCACTTAATAACGATGCAAATTTTCAAACTTACATTGGCGCAGAAAAAACAACCGCTAAAGCGTTTATTGAAAATGAATACACAACCAGCAGTTATAACGTTAATGTCACGACTGGAACGGTTAAGCTCCCTTATTATTTAGAGAAAGGAAGCAACTGGAACTCACAGCCGTTTGAATCAGCAATGCCAAGTTTAGCCTTGATTAAAAATGCTTTGGCAGATGACAATGAAAAAGCCACCATCGCCAATCAGCTCATTGCTAACAATATCGACGTGACTCAACTAGCAACCAGCCCAAGTGAACAGCTTAAGCTAGTGGGATTGACCCTCACAAAGTCTGATGGCAGCCCACTCGATCCTCAGCGCATCATTACACGCTATAGCCCTGTACCTAAGGTGAAATCGTTAGAAGACGTTGATTTCTTACTGTTTACTCCTAACGCGGGAACAAACTGGCCGATCGTGATTTACCAACACGGTATAACTTCTGTTAAAGAAGATGCGTACTTCACAGCAGCACATTTAGCCAATGCTGGTATCGCCGTGATTGCCATTGATCAACCACTGCATGGTGCTCGCAGTTTAGATGCACAGCGCTCAGCTAATGCCGATATTCTAGCGTACCTCAATTTGAACAACTTGGCCGTCGCTCGTGACAACACGCGTCAGAGTATCTTAGATATCATGGGGCTGCGTGCGGCCATTACTTACTCACAAAGTGCAGGGTTGTTTGTTGGTTCCCAATTAGCAAACGCAGACAATACCGCGACGACACCACCAAAATTCCTTGGCCACTCATTGGGAGGAATCGTCGGCTTAAGCGCTGTCGCGAACGCGAACCGCACTATCGGTGATGCTAGTGGTGATGCGCTGTATAAATTCTCTGGAATGGCCATTGCAAACTCAGGTGGTCAAATCGGTAACTTGTTAATGGGTTCAGCAAACTATGGCCCACTCATTAAACATAATCTCGCCTTAAGTGCGAGCCCCAAATACAAAGCATTCGCCGACCAATACTGTCCAGGGTTAACAGAGAAAGTTTGCTACACCACGTTTGAAAACACAGCCTCTGCTTCAGACAAAGCGGCACTGCAAAGTCAGTTGGATCAATTTACCTACGCGACTCAAACCTTGCTCGATACTATGGATCCATACACAAACGCAAGTTACCTAATCAGTGGTGGAACCGCGACAATCCCTACTTATTTATTGCAAGTGGCGGGAGACGAGAGTGTACCTAACAATGTCACAAATACACGTGCAGGCACCGAACCCCTAGCAATACTATTGGGATTAGCCAACGCAGTACCCTCTGATGTAATCACTAATACGTCTAAAGTCTTCGTAAAAATGGACAGTGGTACACACACAACCTTTCTCGCACCGCAAGATACGGCCGATGGTGTGCTTCGCGCTGGAGCGCTATCACAACTGGCTATTTTCTTGAACTAACCGAGTAAACAGGCTGTTTACTTATTCAAACAGCTTCCTTATTTGGAAGCTGTTTGAATTCTCCATCTACTGACTGCATCAAATTATTCACCTATCCACAGTGGTAATTTATTTCGAATGGAATGGATGTGTAAAAACAGCCAAGATCAACCTGAAATCTGGAAATATCCCAGATAAAAAGATCAAAACCATCTATAAGCTGACATAAATAAGAAAAAGTTATTCGAGGTAATTCACATTTCTCCCACCCACTCCTTTTTGTTTTACTCCTCGGCTGATAGTTTATCTTCAAAATATTGAAGATAAAAATTATGCCAACTCAATACATCAATAAAGAAGGTACGGCGATCATGAACATCGCCCAATACTTGATGACAACGACAGAAGGTGACCGTCTTAGAACGATTGATTCACTCTCTGAGGAATTTTGCGTATCAGTAGGATTTATTCAGAAAGCCTTAACAACCATAGAGCATCGCAATGCAGTGATACTTTCAAAACAAGGGCGCAACGGCACCTTTATTACTCAATTGAATTACCGTGAACTAGTGGCTTGTGCTGGGATAAACAATGTCGTATGTGCGATGCCGCTGCCTTATACCCGTCATTACGAAGGGTTAGCAAGTGGGTTGAAAGCTCAAATTGGAGATTTGCCGCTCTACTTTGCACATATGCGCGGGGCAAGCGTACGCGCAGAATGCCTCAGAAATGGTACTTATGATATTGCCATTATGTCGAAATTGGCAGCAAAAGAGCTAGCCAATGGGCTAGTAACGGCCATGACTTTAGGGGTCCACTCTTACTCGCATGAACACCGTCTCATTTTTAAAAAAGGAGGCTATGACCAGATACGCCGAGTTGGTGTTGACCCAGACTCTCCTGACCAAAAAATTCTTACTCACCAATCGTTTAAGGATAAAAACATTGAAATTGTAGAAATCCATTATGGCGAAAGTCTCATCCACTTAACGAATGGCGATATTGATGCCGTGGTTTGGTTACCTGAAGCGATTGAGATGGAGAAATATGGTTTAGATGAGAAATCACTCAGTGATCTTCCTGCTTGTCGGGATGCATCCGAAGCGGTGATCTTGGCGAATGGAGCTTCTACTCACATAACGACCTTGCTCAGAAAACTGATCCGGATGGATCAACTAATTAAGCATCAACGAGCCGTCGTCAATGGGGAAATTACTCCCAGCTATTGACCCTGTTTAACCACACATAATGCTTATTACAAATAATCGCAAAAGGACAGATATGGAACAGCGCCTTGCACTTTTACTGCATGCTAATGTAATTAGCCAGCGTGCTTATGATGGATGTTTACAAGTTATCGCCATGATGGACCGTCAACTGGGTTTGCCTCATGACAATGAGCAATACCAAATGGCCCTCACCCATTTATCGCGTGCTGCGGATCGAATTTGGCAAGGTGAAGCCGTAGCTGAAGGGCTTGATAGCGAACTACTCGATGAAATCTATGACGATCCGGGGATTCAATCGGTCATCGATATTCATCAAAAAACACTCAATGCGATGAGTTTAAGTACCGTCCCTGCCACCGAGGAAAGTTTTCTCATCGCAAATATTTATGCTCTTTATCTCGCGGCGCAACACGATGAAACTCAGGAGTGAACGATGATTGACAGCACTGGTTACACCTACTGCCATGAACATTTACATATCGATTTATCCCCACAAAAAGGCAACCTTGATTGCCGTCTGGATCAATATGAGTTGTTGTGTGATGAGATGAAAGAGCTGCGAATTCGTGGGGTGAGAAATATCATCGAAGTCACTAATGCTTTTATGGGTAGAAATCCTCATTTTATTGAAAATTTAATCGACGACACTGGAATGAATGTGTTGCTGGCCACTGGATTTTATATCGAAGGTTTCTTCCCCGATTTTCTCTACACCATGGATACCCAGCAAATGGCAAAACAGATGATTAAGGAAATTGAAGTGGGTATCGAGGATTCATCCCTCAAGGCGAGTGTGATTGGCGAGATCGGTAGCAGTGAAAATGGCTTTAGTGATACCGAGCAGAAAGTCTTTAGAGCGGCGGCGATTGCTCATTTAGAAACAGGTCGACCGATTTCAACTCATCAGTCGATGAGTACGATGGGCAAAGTGCAGATTGATCTGCTGAAAAGTTGCGGTGTTGAAATGGAAAACCTCACTGTCGGCCACTGCGATCTCCGCGATAACTTGGACGATATCCAGTGGATGCTCGATCAAGGTTGCTATATCCAATTCGATACCATTGGTAAAAACAGCTATTACCCCGATACGCGTCGTGCTCAATCACTAAAAACCTTATGTGAACGGGGTTATGTTGGCCAAATCATGTTGTCGATGGACATTACACGTCGCTCCCATCTAAAGGCAAATGGTGGCCTTGGGTTTAGCTATCTAATCGATGAATTTGTTCCTTTGCTCAAGCAGCATGGGATCAGTGATCTGCAAATAAGCACAATGTTACAAACTAACCCTGCACGCTTATTTGGATAAAGAGCACTTGTGCTCATTAAAATAAAAAGGACAAAACATGAAAAAAATCGCCATCGCGGGTTTGCAACGAGAGCAAATCCGAGCACAGATTGAACTCTCTGAACCGGGCATATTTGAATGCCATATTCTGAGCGACATGGAAGCCGCACTGAAAGTGAAAGCGGGGGAAATGGACTATTTCATTGGTTGCTGTAATACCGGCGCCGGAGGCGCATTAGCCATGGCCATTGCTATTATCGGTTTTGGTCAAAGCTGCACTATCGCTAAACCTGCGATTAAGGCCAAGGAAACTGAAGTGACCCAGTTTATTGAACGTGGATGCGTTGCATTTGGACTCTCCATTGAACACATTGAGCATGCTATACCCATGCTCGCAAACTTACTCGCTAAAAAGTAAAGGCAACCTATGGATATTATGCATATTGGACTCGTTGCAACCTTATGTGCAATGACAGCTTTAATCGCCAACATGAGCGCGGCGGTTTTTCATGATGGGATCCGGCCTATTCTGCCCCAATTGGTTGAAGGCAATATGACTCGCCGAGAAGCGGGATCCGTCGCTTTTGGCCTATCGATTGGCTTTGTGGCATCAGTGGGGATTTCATTCACTTTATCAACGGGCCTACTCAACCCTTGGCTGCTTTTCTTACCAACAGACATTTTAGGCGTAATGATTGGTAGCCGTTGGCTGGCTGCCGCGGCGGGTGGTTTATGGGGTGTGTTGGTTGTCACTTCGCTTGCTGGTGTTAATGCCGTCTTAACGGGCCTTCCCGTCGATGCATTGGGCGCACTCGGTGAGCTGGGTACTCCCGTCATGTCGGCTTTTGCCCTGTTCCCATTGCTTGCGATATTTTATCAATTCGGCTGGAAAGCCGGGGCAATTACGGCAGTCGTCATCCTATTTTCTCGATTAATGGTGATGAAGTTTACGGGGATTTATCCAGAATCAATTCAGATTTTTATCGGCATGTTAATGCTGGTATTTTTCGCAATTCAAAAAGATATATCCGATCGTAAAAAAGGCATTGAAGCACCAGATATGTCTGGTTTACATGGCCTATTTGAAGAGCGGACTAAACGTATCGTAAAAAACCTGCCATTTCTTGCAGTCACAGGGGCATTAATTGCTGCGGTTTCAAATGGTGGTATTTTCGCGGGATCTGAAGTTTCTATTTATTCACTCGCTGAAGCTTATAAAATCACCGACCCAGCGGCTCACGATACCGCAATGAAACAAGTGGCATTATCGGAATTCATGCGTGGCCTCGGCTTTATTCCGCTGATTGCCACTACGGCACTGGCGACTGGCGTTTACGGCGTGGTTGGGATGACATTTGTATTCGTCGTCGGTTATTTAGCTCCTAATATGCCCGTCGCGGCTGTCCTTGGAGCCATAACCATTTGTATCGAAATTTTCTTACTTCGTGGCATTGGTCGTTTCTTGGAACAATTCCCATCGATTCGAAATGCATCAGACAATATACGTAATTCAATGAATACATTAATGGAGTTTGCATTATTAATTGGTGGCGTATTGGCGGTGATGAAAATGGGCTCAACTACAGGTTTTACTATTTTCGCGATGTTATTTTTCTTAAACGAAGTCATGGGACGGCCAGTCCTTAAAATTGCAGCGCCAGCGGTTGCCGCTATTCTCACTGGGGTTATTTTAAATATTCTTTATGTTATTGGGTTATTTGCTTTGTAATGAGACGCTTAACTAATCTTAATTTATTTTGATACTGTATTTAGGCGGGCTGTTCTTCAGCGTTATATAGCACACTTACTCTTTACGTTTATTTTGTTATTAAGCATGCGCATTACCAAATAATGTGCAGGATCAGCTCATGCCTAAAAAGGGGAGAATATGTTTTTAGACGCTTTAGAAAAACAAAATCCAGATTTAATCACGGCGGCACTGACACTCTTTAAGCAAGGTAAGTTACAACCAGACACCACCGTTATCGATGTCGACCAATTGCTCAATAATGCTCAACGCATGAAGGAGGTCGCTGACAGGTTGGGCATATGCCTTTACGCCATGACTAAACAGTTTGGCCGCAACCCATTAATCGCCCGCTTGTTAATAGAGCAATGTGGCTATGAAGGGATTGTGTGTGTCGATTATAAAGAGGCCAGAATGATGGCGGCACACGGTTTACCCATTGCTAACGTTGGGCACTTAGTTCAACCACCTAGCAATATGATTCGGTCTTTGGTTGCTCAGATCAAACCACAAGTAATGACCATTTATAGCCTTGAAAAAGCGCAACAAATATCGGATGCGGCCATAGCCTCCAATCGGCAACAAGGTTTGTTATTAAAGTTTTTCCACAGTCGCGACAAGCTGTACGTCAATCAAGAAGCGGGATTTCCGTTGGAGCAAGCTGCCGACGTCGTGCGCGCGATTCAAAACATGCCCGGAGTTTACATCGCAGGTGTGACACATTTTCCTTGTTTTTTATACGATGAAACATTAGGGAAAACAGAGCCAACACCGAACCTCACAACGCTTATTGATGCTAAGCAAGCTTTAGCCAATTTAGGCATCGAATGTGAGCAAGTCAATGCGCCCTCTTCCACCAGTATAGAGACCCTACCATTGCTGGCTCAATATGGCTGCACCCATGGAGAACCCGGTCATGCATTCACTGGCACCACACCCGCTAATGCTACGCAGCCCCAAGCAGAATCAATCGCATTACTTTATTTAAGCGAGATCTCCCACCAGTTCGCTAACGACAGTTATTGCTTCGGCGGAGGGTACTATCGGCGCGGGCAGTTGGAAAACGCTCGAGTTTATAGCGGTGACAGCTGTGAACGGGTCTCTGTATTCAATGATGATACGGACAGCATCGACTACCACTTACGCATCCCCGGTCTTCATCCTATCGGTTCTCCGGTTGTGATGGCGTATCGAACACAAGTTTTTGTAACCCGTAGTGATGTGGCATTAGTGCAGGGCGTTTCCACGCCTAATCCCAAGTTAATCGGCCTATATGATGCTTTAGGTAATGAGGTTTAATATGGCAAAATTTATCGTTGTTGTACTTGATGGCTTTGGTGTCGGTGAAATGGCGGATGTACCGCTGGTTAGGCCACAAGACTGTGGTGCGAATACCGCGGGTAAGTTACTTGCTCATTTTGCGTTGAAACGCTTGCCCACCTTAGAAAGATTGGGATTGCAAAATATTATTGCCAGCCCACAATCCGTCATGGAGATAAACCCGCAGGCAAATACCGGGCGTGCAAACTTAGCCCACGAGGGGGGCGACACCTTTATGGGGCACCAAGAAATTATGGGCACTCGTCCAACTGCCCCTCTTATCCAACCATTTCAAGTAGCATTGCCCGATATTGAATCGGCTTTGCTCGCACAAGGCTATCGCGTCAATCGCCACACAATACAACAAGTATCACTGTTGATCGTCAATGAAGGGGTGGTGATTGGTGACAATCTTGAAGCGGATTTGGGGCAAGTTTATAACTTAACTTGTAACTTTAACCGAGTGACATTTGAATCCTTGCTGGCAATAGCTGCCGTGGTGCGTAAAGCCAACTCCGTGAGTCGCAATATTGCATTTGGCGGCTCTGGGTGCGGTATCACTATGGATCAAATCTTAAGTGCTGTTGAAGTGAAACAAAACCCGACTAATGG
The DNA here is from genome assembly GCF_963874835.1 of Vibrio sp. V12_P9A6T4. Lineage (NCBI taxonomy): Bacteria > Pseudomonadati > Pseudomonadota > Gammaproteobacteria > Vibrionales > Vibrionaceae > Vibrio > Vibrio sp. V12_P9A6T4. The sequence goes on from NZ_CAWNJO010000038.1 coordinate 91,276, forward strand.
GCAAAAGTATATCGGCATTAATACACCCAGTAGCGGGGTATACAGTGAGGGATTTCAGGTGGCGCACTTAGGCTATGGCGTGGATGCAAAAACCCAAGTTCCTTGGTACTTACATCAGCGTAATATCCAAACTTGGCTTTATGGTAAAGTGGCCGATATCGTACAAAATCCGCATGGTTGTTCGTACACCTCGCTCGTTGATACAAACCAAATATTTCGTTTTCTTATTCGTGATTTGTGTATCGAAAAGGAGGGGTTTTTCTGCGCCAACATTCAAGAAACCGATCTTGCAGGTCACCAACAAGATCCTAAACAATACTGGACCGTTTTGGAGAAAGCCGACGAAGGCTTAAAAGACGTTATTACGAACATGAATGAAAAGGATGTATTAATCGTCATGGCCGATCACGGTAACGACCCATTCATCGGTCACACTAAACATACCCGTGAACAAGTACCACTACTGTGTTATCAAAAGGGTAAACAAGCTATATCTATTGGGCTGCGCACAACACTGTCTGATGTCGGTGCGACGGTCTGTGCTTTCTTCGGCGCGCAACTACCCGATCATGGAACACCAATCACTTCGTTGCTCAATGACCAGCAGAAATGTCATCAATGATGACAATGGTACTTCTTGGGTTTTGATCACTCATGACATCTATCCATGTCGACAGATTGATCACCCATGATAAAACCAGCTAATTTTTTGAACACTCTGGTTAGAGAATCAGTCATGTCAACATGACATGACTGATCGTTTCCCTGACAGCGTAAGTGGCGTCATTTCATAACACTTATTCTTCAGCCACCAGCAAAACACCAAATTCAAAGTTCGGTGCATAGTGGTAAATTTCGCCATTGACGGAATCAAAAGACCACACCTGAGCACTCGCTAGATGGGGTGATTGGCTCCATAAATACGACAAGATATTACCTGTCTCATACTTAAAGCCTTGGGCAAATGCTCTGCTATTCATCGCTGGGCCAAAACACGCCATTTCAGTCAATGACACTAACTCTTTAATATTCGGCAATCGCCATTCAGCTTGGCTGGCAAATTGGTGCAATGCATGTCGGCTTTGAGGATGGTTGATTGCCGCCACTTCTTGCAAAGCACTTTGCCAACGAAACCCGGTCGCTTCGCCATCACACTGCTCCGTAGCGGCGTTCCATGTTTTACCAACTTGGCAACGCATCCACGTTAAGCCAGTGAGCTTATCTTTGATCGTCCCCTGCTCGCTGTAGACATAGCGCGTATTGGGTGCGCTTTTTGTCATATCAGGAGAACACTCTTGGGCAACGCCGACAGCAGAAAAGATCAAGCAAGAAGCCGCGATTAAATGAGATTTCATTGGTTGTTCTCCTTGGTTGCAACAACTCGAATCGGCAAGACATAAGACGGGTCATTGTCCGCCGCTGTGCTGCTGGAGTAGAGCTCAATTGGGCTACGTTCCCCTTTAGTTGCACCAGACAGCGCCGTGTAAAGATATTGCATCGAACCATCGCTTTGAAATTGAGAGGTATTGAGATAAGCAATGCCAGAAGTCCACGTATGCCCATCAAAAAATTCGGTGTTCTGCGGCTGATGCGGGAAATAGTCTTTGTTGAAACCAACTGCATCGTCACCCACTTCACCTAAATCGAGCATCATGTATTGCTCGCTACTGGTCGGTAAACGCCACGTTTGTAACCCGCACAATTTATCTTGATTGATACGATTGACGTAATCTTGCGTAGTGCAAATGGCATCTCCTGCCTTCTGACACGAAGCGGCCACCACATCTTTCGTAAAAGGGATAAACTTGTCGGCAATTTCTAATGCAAACAAGCGTTCTTTATAGTTCAAAGACGCGGCATCTTCTGACTTCACTTCCCAAATAAGTCCACTGTAAACATCTTTAACGCATGACCAATCGCTCGCGTCTGCCTCAAGTTCATTGCCAGCCGCATCTAATTTGATGAACGCAAAGCTCTTACGCGTCATACCATTTTTGGCGGTAATATCTAGGCCATATTCAGCGTCTTGACCGGGATAATCAGCATCAGCCCGCGCTTGTGCGCCTTGATCGGAATAGAACTGAATAATGCCCGTGTCTTGCAGAGGTCGCACTTCCGATACTTGCGCCATCAATGTATTAGCATATTCGGTCATCTTTTCGCCAGAAACGATCTCAGAGGCAATCAGTGGTGTGTTTTTTGCCATGGTTTGCCCAAGCGTTGCCAGCAAATCAATTCGCTCACTTGCTTTCGCTTTTTGGAGCAACACGACAGCATTGGCATCCAATATTGCTAATGCTGTGTGGCTAAAGTTTTGTGAAATATCACCATTCACTTCAACGCCCAATTGCAAAAGCTGCTCGGCCAGCAAGCGATTCGCTTCTTTCTCCGTATTTCCATCCAGCATAATGCCGGCAAAAATAGAACTCACACCGTTGAGAATGTTGCCACTGCTTTTGCCCAGCGCCGGCGCAATCAGGATCGATGATTGGCTGGTTTGGCGACTTCTCGTCATGACACTAATGCCAGTAGAAACGTCAGCCACAATAGGAAAACGGTAGATTTGAGTGCTGTCACTCGTGAGGGTGTAGCGCCCTTGGCTATCGGCTTGCGTGCTGATTTCGCCCACATCACAGGCAAAGTTTTGGTTAGAATCAATGCAGACAGTGGCATCAAGTGCGACGTTTTGCGCTTGAATTTGCCCGCTAATTTTATGGCTGGGTAAAGATGTATTAGCTACATCTCCACTTCCACCGCCACCACAACCAGCCAGTAAAAGTGCCAGCGAAAGTGTTGAAAGTCTTAAGTGCATAGTTATGTGTTCTTCAGTTTAAGTGAAAAAATAGCCAACAAATTACGTCGTCTTATGGCGAATGCCGCGAGAGGAAGTAATAAGAGCAGTGAAGTCGAACCGCCACCTGTTTCAGGTGAAAGTGCGTTGGTCACAGGTTGAGGGCATTGATAGCCCGCTAGGCGACCTACCCCCCATTCAATCAAGGTGCCGGAATTTCCCGGGTTGTAGTCAACTACTTCCAAACGCCAGTAGCCGCTTAAGGCTTCGCCTTGTAAAGAGCCCAATATGGCATCATGTGCCAGCACCCAATAGTCATCAAAACCATTGATGGCCGATGGTGCTTGGTTGAGTAATTCGACGCGTGTCCCTGCGGGTGAAATTAAGGTAACGCGCAGCTCTTGTAGCTCTGGGTGCGATAACTGCAGGCGAACCACAAAATCTTCATCAATCAATGCGTTGCCAACATCGATCGTCAAGCCATAGCTCTTAAATCCGGACGTAACCGTGTCTGTACCGTCAATACTGGCGTCTTTCAATACTGAATGTATCGCCACTGGCGGCGTTGCAAGCTGTGGCTTACCCACGATAAACGATAAAGTTTGCTTGTCAGATTGCATCGCAAGGTACGGTTGATATTGATAACTCGATTCAAATAGTAGAGTCTGTTTGACGCCGCAGGTGTAGGTGGTTGGCAGCGCGATGCTCCATTGCTGCTGCTGGAATTTTTCGCTAGCGAAAGTAACGGTTTCACCTTGCAAAGTGGCTACCGTTTGTAAACTTGCTTGGCGATCCGTGGCCTGAATGTGCACGTTCAGCGGATCCGTTGGCACCACAAATCGACGTTCCAACAGGAATTTGAAGGGTTCTTGGACTAAGTTATGTTGCTTAAATTGCTGTAATAGCATCGCATCATAAGCGCGATGCGGGTACAGCTGTTTGGCGGTATACAGCATGCTTTCACTCAAATCATGCATTTTTAGACCACGACCTAAGCCGTACATTGATTCAAGAACAATACGGTCAAATTCAGCAAACGCTTCTTGACCGTACTCATTCACGGCCTGTTTCAGCGCTTGAAATAAAGGGGTAGACCACAATTCATCACCCAACTCACCTGCTACACTTTCATGCGCTCGATACTCTGCGGATGCAAAATATTTTGCCCGCTGATTCCACAAACTGCGTGTCGAAATACGAGTACCAAAATAGCCATCCCAATTAAACACGGTGTCAATTTCGAACGCTTTTCCTTGTGCATACTGGCGGCGAAAACTGTGCGAACCCGCCCAATAGTCACCAAAGCCTTCACCAATCGCGCCCGAATGTCCATAAGCCCAATCGGGAACGATTTGATAATGAATTCCATGCCCAAGCTCATGGGTAACCACGTCGGCATCTAATGCATCGGGCGAGCCCCCAACACCAAACAACACTGCTTTCGGGCCAACATAATAAGAAGAGTTGTTGCTAGATAAACCTCTCGCATCAAACCTCACAGGTTCACTAAACAAGGAAAAACCGAGCTGTTTGGTATAATCAATCGATTGATCAAGATGGTAAAAAGCCATCAGCTGTACAAAGCGATCATCAAGCATTTCCATGGAGAGAATTTCAGCATCTGAGTTCCATTGCGCCACGTCTTCAGCGCTAAGTAAGCCAACACCGCTATCAACCCACTGCTTGGCATCATCTTGTTGCTGTATGGCGGTGGCATCAACTTGTCGTACTCGTTCATTGGCTAAGTAATATTTACCTGCACTTTGCAACATCTCGACATTCACACTTTGGTAGTGCGGCTGGTTTGGGTAATCAGCAAGGTCATTCCACGCCGAATCTGGCGCAGGAAATTGATCCATGGTTCTTAAATCGGGGTCAAAAAGTCGCACATTGATGCTCTGCACATCTCCTGATGAGAGCGAAGGCGGTTCATTCGCCATCAATCGGCGGGGCGATTCGAGCTCTGCCGCTACCAATGCAACGCCATCTCGCTCGACTGTATTGTGCAAACTTTTGAACACGCGCGTCACTACGCCAGACTGATCAGTCGAGAGCACTAACGCTTTTTGCGGTTGGTATTGGCCGTTCTGCCATACATCAAAGTTGTAATGATTTCCCAGTAAACTCTCGGTTTGATAACGAAACTTCAGTGTCCCAACATCAGGATAAAGCGAGCTCAAATACAGCTCAGCCGACTCTTTCGTTGCAATGGTCGTTTTCGCCAGTGGATAGTCCCACTCCCCCGCAAGGGCGGAATGGCTCAAGCATAGCAAGGTGCTCAGAACGATAATTTTTTTCATCTCTAGCTCCTAAAACACGTATTTAGCCGTAGCGGTAAAGTAACGCCCGGGCTCAGTGGAATAGAGAGTTTGACTTTGACTTACACCTGCGACGTCTTGGTAACGAACGTATTCACGGTCGAATAGGTTCATGATGTTGAGACTCACATCAAGGTCACGCATCACTTGATAACTCACGCCAAGATCGACCGTAGACCATGCCGACGTTTGCGCGCATTGCGCTTTACGGCCGATATCATCAGAGCATGCTGGTGCTCGATCCATTGAGCTCGCCCAGTTCCAACGTGCGTAGGCATCCCAATCTTGCTGCTGGTAATTTAGTTGTCCATTTCCTTCCCACGGCGTGATGGTACGAACGTATTCATCTTGATCATCTTTGCCATCCACATAACCCGCTTTGAACGTGGTTGACCAATGTTGATTCAGTTGATGGGCGAAGGTGAACTCCACACCATACGTTTCGACGCCATTAATATTTTGGTACTGCTTGATCCAAGCGCCTCTATCGCTATCAAATCCCACGTCTTTAGTGTCCATGAAATTGTCAAAGAGAGAGTAAAAAACCGCGACATAAGCTTGAGATTGGCCATTATCGTATTTTGAACCCAACTCAAAACTATCACTGGTTTCAGCCTGTAAATTCATGTTCGGCGCGATAAAAAACGGCGTCAGTGGAACAAAGCTGTGGTCTGCCGCACCGTAGGCTTTGTCATAGGTCGGAGCGCGGTAGCCGTGGTTGTAACTGAGGTAACTGTTGAATGATGGCGTCCACTGGTAAGCTACGGATGCGCTCGGTGACCATTCACTGGTTTGAATTTCACTAACAGCAAAACCAGCAATAGGTTGCTCTGACTGAGGAGTAAGGTTATTCAAATCAAAACGTAAACCAGCGCTAAATGTCCACTGGTTAAGGCTGAATCTATCTTGCAAATAGACGCCCAAACCATAGGCCTTCGCCGGTGCAAACGGAATAATATTTTCGTAGGTTTCCCCATTGGAATCCTTGGTATCCACGTGACGAGGGCGTTCATAACGATTGGTATTAAGCACTGCACCGTAAATAAATTGGTGTTCGATGTTGTGGACTCGTGCTGCTTTTTCTAAATCAACCGATAGCCCTATCAACTGATCAGAAAAACTTTCATCGCGTCTCTCACGACGAAATTCAAGGGTGTCGAAAAAGGCATGTTCTTTGGTCAATAAGCGATTGGTTTGAGTATCACTTTGACTATCACGCCAGTAAAGCTTGGCGTCCACATGGTCTGCCCAGAAAGAAAGGGTATCTAATTGCACCCCCAATGATGCCGATAAGGTTTGGTGCTGTTCCTGTTCAAAAAATTCTTTGCTTTCCCATTTGTCATCGCGTTGAATGGAAGCAATGCCTTCTTTGCGGATGTTTTCATCTTTATAGGCGTTAAATTTTGCACTGAGTAACAGCGAATCATTGACCATGTGATCGTGGGCTAACGATGCACTGAATCCTTCAATATCTCGGTTATAGAGATCTTGGTTAAAGTTGCGAGTCTCTTCGCCTTGCCAATATGAAATGGTCACCAAGCTTTCACCATTTCCATTGCGCACCGCTAGCGTGCTACTGCTCTTATATTGATTGCTGATCCCTGTGTAGGAGCCAGAGGCATCAATATAGAAATCACGTCCTTGCAAATAATCCGCCGGCGATTTTGTGGTGACAACCACAACGCCGCCGATCGCGCCTGAACCATGAATGGTAGACCCTGCCCCTTTCACAACCTCAATGCTTTTTATGTTGTCTAAGGCGAAAGTATTGCGGCCTACTTTGTCGTTAATGTCATTGGCACCATAGCCGTCCGATGCGGCGACGCCATCTTGAATGATCGCAATGCGGTTGCCCGTCATCCCTCGAATCGTGATGTTTTGTGGCCGACCAGCGCCACCCGTAACACTGATTCCGGGTTCATGACTCAATACATCATACAGTTCTGTCGCGCCTTGTTTTTCAATGGTTTCACCGTCAATCGCTGATATTGAGCCGGCGACTTTTGACAGCGGCTGTTCTACTTTATTGGCACTCACCACCACTTCTTCAAGCTTGGTTAGGCTGAATTCGGCATGCACTGACCCTACCGCAAGCACGCTAAGCACCGCTGCGGTGATTGGAGAAAGCTTCATTTACTGCTCCGCTTTTTTGTTTTTATCTATGGTAAGAAGAAAGGCGTATTCCACGGCCTGTTGCTGTAGTGCCTTACGTGAATCGCTACTGTGCCCGCTATTGAAGTCCGTCCATAACAAGTAAGGCCCGCTACCCGTACTCATCATCGACATTTTTTCTATGTATTTCGCGCCTTCCCAATAAGGGACACGGTTATCAAACCACCCGACACGGACGAGGGTTGGCGGATAAGGTTTGGCTTGAATATTGAGTAGTGGGTCATAAGCTTCAATTGCTGAGCGTTGCAATGGCTGGCTAGGATCTCCCCACTCTTCTCGCTGCTGCACCGAGAGTGAAGAGGAGTCTTCTGTGGACATGCTTCTAAGCACATCCACAAAAGGCACTTGCAGCACCACTCCAGCAAAAAGTGCTGGGTTTTGATTAACCGCGGCCGCAACTAAGGTTCCACCAGCGCTGCCGCCAATCGCATAAATAGCGCGTTGGCCGTTATTAAAATGCTGCAATGAAGAGGCGACGTTCAGGAAATCTGAGATGCCTATTTTTTTCAGAATGCCTGACCCAGCGCGGTGCCATGATTCACCGTGATAACCACCACCGCGCACATGAGCAATCGCATAAATTACGCCTTGATCCAATAAACTGATCACTTGTGGCATAAAGTACGGACGCATCGTGACGCCATACGCGCCGTAGCCATAAAGAAAGACGCTGGACTGTGCGCTCAAGGTGTCTTTTCGGTACGCCAAAGTGACAGGAATAGCCACGCCATTCACATCCACCACAATCTGCTGTGACTCATACTGTTCCGGTAAATAAGCAGGATAGTGGTCTTGACCCAGTCGCTTCCATTGTAAGCTTGCCACATCAAACTCACGCCAAACTCCTGCAGAAACCATCGACATTGAACGCACCCGCAGTTTATTGCTTTGCCAATCACCGTTACGAGAGACCCAAGCGACCTCACTTTCTGTTGCCAAAGGCTGTGATGCTCTCAACTTTCCATGCTGATCCATAATGGCCAGTTGAGAATGCTGTGCTTGGTTGGTTTTAACCACAACGCCAGCTTGATATAAATAAAAATTATCCAGCGTGGAATGATCATCTGGCGCATAAAAAAGCTGCCAAGGGTTTTCATTCATGCTCAGTAATCGACGGTAGAGTGCAAACTTGCCGTTGAGGTTACTATTGATGTAGAGCCAACCATTAGCAACGTCTGCGTAGTATTCAATACCCGGCTGTGCGGCACGAAGCGGAAGGCTTAAGTGAGAGCTGTTAGTCTCTAAAATACGTTGTTCACTGCTGTTTTCGTTGTTGACTTGCACGAGGGCAAAATGCGGATCCGCCGCCAAATAGAGAGACACGATCCACTGCGGATCAGCCCATTCCCATAGGGTTTTTGTCTGCTTGCTCAGCACATCATAGCGCTGTAATAAGCTAGAAGAACGGCTTTCTTCTGCCGCCAAAAAATAGAGGTATTGGCCATTTTCAGACCAAATAGCTTGAGTCGTTGCAGATTGGCTAAGCACGATTTCCTGCTTCGATACACGATCCAGCAGCGTCAGCGTGTAGTGCTCTTCGCCAGTCAAATCTTCGCTTAATGCAATAAAGCGGTCCCCTTTTGCCACCGCCCAATTGGCTAACTGGTAATAATCTGATTGCTGCTGTCTTACACTGATATTGACCAAGCGCTCAATTGGGCTGTCTTCTGCTGTCTTTTTAACAACAAAACGTTCACCTTTAATTACTTGATCATGATAGTAATTTTGGTACTGGATGAGCCAAGGTGTCGGTGCTTTTACGCTCTTATTCTCTGACCATGTTTTGACTAGTGCATTAGAAAGTGGTGTGGCTTGATTGAGCCACTGTTGTGTTTTTTTATTGTGATCTTCAAGGTGTGCTCGAACCTTAGGCTGGCTACGCGAGCCATCTTCCAGCCACTGCAGTGACTCACCATAAGATGAATGAAAACAAGACAAACCAACAACAAAAGCAATGATATTGAGTAATTTCATTATGATCAGTGAAAACATAGCCAATTATTATAATGAGGCGCAGCTTGCCACCAAACGATAATGAGATCAATTATCATTTTTATATAAAATAGAGAAATTATGAAATTTATAAGGGTGAACGTTTGCGTGTATATAAAAACACCGCCAATTTGGCGGTGTTTTTATAATTAGGGTGAGGTTGTCTCAGCAAATACTGGCATTGAGTCCGTCAGCAGATTCGATTGACCGAAAGGTCACGCTGACAAGACGCTCGCTGTTACTCATCGTCAACTTTAGGTGCAACTCTCTTTTTCGGCACAAATACCGCATCACCCACTGCCACATTCTGATAAAAGGTTTTATCGCGTTTAACGGGCTTTTTATTGGCGGTGTGCGCCTTGGGCTTAGTACTTTTAGTCTTAGCGGCTGCGTTTTTCTTAAAGGCCGGAACGCGTGGTTTTAGTCCGGTAAATTTACCTTTCAGATCATCAAATTGAGAGAACTCGATATCTTGCTGCAAAAAGGCTTCCACGCGCTTGAAGCTGTCCCAATCTTTTGGGCCAACCAGCGAGATTGCATCACCTTTATTACCCGCACGGCCTGTACGACCAACACGGTGCACATACTCTTCCGTATGTTTGGGCATATCAAAGTTAATCACGTGCGTCACGTTTGCAATATCAAGGCCGCGTGAAGCCACATCCGTCGTGACCAAAATTTTAAATACAGCGCGCTCAAACTGGCTCATGATGGTGTTGCGCTGGTTTTGATTTAAGTTACCACTCAACGCAACAGCTTTCAGTTTCTGCTCGTTGAGTTTAAGCGTTAAACGCTCAGTATCAGAACGGGTCGCGGTAAAAATGATCACTTGTCGATATTCGGCTTCTTGCAGCACACGTTCGAGTAAGGCTTCTTTGTGATCGAGATGATCACAGAGGTAGAATTTTTGGGTGATGTCTTTATGCTCTTCGTTGACAACACCAATCGAAATGCGTTTTGGATCTTTAAGCAACTCGGTACCAAAGTCATTCACTTGGCCGTGATCAAGCGTTGCGGAAAACATCAGTGTTTGGCGACGACGGTGGTTCGCTGCATGATGAATACGGCGTAGTTCCGGAGCAAAACCTAGGTCCAGCATGCGGTCAGCTTCATCAAGGATCAGCGTATCTAAACCATCAAGACGCAACGAGCGGTGCTCTAAGTGATCCGCTAAACGACCGGGAGTCGCCACAATAAAACGGGGGAAACGGCGCAGTGCTTTTACTTGGTCGTTAAAGTTTTCACCGCCCACAATCAGCGTTGCTTCGTAGCTCAACCCACTGAGCATAGTACGCAGCTCACCGTACACTTGTTTGGCCAACTCACGTGTCGGAGCGAGAATCAGAGCTCTAGGGTCTTTTGCTGATAACGCTTTAGTTTTGAGAGACTTATGCAGCATTGGTAAAACAAACGCTAATGTTTTACCCGAACCAGTCTTAGAGGATGCCAACAAATCTTTACCTGCAATCGCCACGGGAACCGCTTGTTGTTGGATCTCTGTCGCTTGTTTGAAGTCATAGTGTTTGAGGGTCTTCAATAAGCGATTGTCTAAGCCTAAATCTTTAAACTGCAAAGGATTCTCCAAAAATTTGTAAAGTTGCCACAATAAATAGGGCAAGAGGTCAAAATGAAAACGCAATATGATAGCCCGAAAGGCGCTTAGATAGATAGAGATCACATAAAAATAATCAGCACGCACACTTTTTCAAGGCATAAGAAGATAGAAAATACGTCTCTTAACGATGAGACATAGCGGAGTAAATGAGCATAAATTGAAATTCTTGGATTATTTTGACGTTCGGCTACTGGGTGAACGCTAGAATAGTGTCTACAATTGAGTTCGTCACTATATGATGATTTCCAAACAAGTGTATACCCAAACAACTTGACGTTGCAGGTAAACAGCACCGCTGTAGCTTCAAGTAGGAAAAGTATAATAGGGCGTCATTGATAATAATCTTACAAACAAGGAGTTCAATAATGAATAAGATGTTAATTGCAGCTGCAGCCTCTTCTGTACTTCTACTTGCTGGTTGCGCATCAGGCCCTGATGACGCAGCAATGACGAAAATGGATCAGCTAAGCAACCAAGTTAGCCAACTCAGTGATCAAATTTCTGCACTTAAGAGCGAGCAATCGACACTTTCGTCTAAAGTAAGCCAAGCGGCTGATGCCGCTGCCGCTGCGCAAGAAGAAGCGGCTCGTGCAAACGAGCGCATCGATAATATTGCTCAGTCATACACGAAATAATTTCGTTATATTCCATAGCTGAAATTGCTTAAAAGGCTTGTTAATTCAAGCCTTTTTTATTGCTGCTATTACATGGTTCACCATTAATGAACTCATCAACTTCTTTAATTACTCCAATGAGGTTGAAAAATCTGCAGCCACAACTTCGACAGGCACACCATTTTGCGCCAAGATCACCGCTCTCGCTTTCGCATCTGATTTGTTAAATTCATCCAACCACCAGCGAAGTTCCTGCGGTACCTGCAACTCTTTTTTACTGCCGTTACTGCGCGTTAAAGGTTCATGAGCTTCAAGAAATACGCTTCGATCTGGCTCTAAGGCTAATTTTATCGGCTCATCAATTACTTTCACTTTCTCGCCACGCTGAACCTGCTTAAACAGCCATTCAATATCCTTGGGATCCATACGAATACAACCTGAGCTGACTCTCATACCAATACCAAAATCTTTGTTGGTACCGTGGATCAAATAATCACCCGCACCATAAGCGAGACGAAGCGCGTATTCACCAAGCGGGTTATCTGGCCCAGCAGGCACAACCGCAGGCAGTTCAATACCTTTCGCTTTATATTCAGTGCGGATAGATTGAGGAGGTGTCCAAGTTGGGTTCGGCCGTTTTTGGCTGATAGTGGTTTCCATTTCGGGCGTGTCACGACCAATACGGCCAATGCCGACGGGGAAAATATGCACTTTGCGTTTTTCAGACTCAAAGTAATAGAGCCGCAGTTCCGCTAAGTTGATGACGATGCCTTCGTAAGCCACGCGCGGTAAAATAATTTGTGACGGAATGGTTAGCACAAACTCTTGCTGCGGCAAAAATGGGTCAATTCCTTTGTTAGCCGCCATCAAAGATAAAAACCCAACATCGTACTGTTTTGCAATTTGCGCTAAGGTTTCGCCCTGCTCAATCACGTGATATTGAGTTCGGCCAACCATGCTACTGCCTTCGGCAGGAAAATCATAAGTCGCGGCAAACGCGTTCACACTGAGCGCACCCCAGCAACAACACAAAGAGAGTAGCTTGCGTAGCATGGTGATCAGGTATCCTTGGCGTCTTTATAGAGCTGTAAGGTTATCTCTCTTTCTACTTTATGATCAACCATTGGCGCGGGATATGACAAGGAATTGACGGCAGGGAATTTCCAAGGCGTGTGGATGTACTTATCTGGCAACGAAGCCAATTCAGGTACCCACTGACGAATAAAATCCCCTTTCGGATCAAAACGTTCCCCTTGGCTGGTAGGGTTAAAAATTCGAAAATAAGGTTGCCCATCACACCCTGTTGAAGCGCACCACTGCCAACCGCCATTGTTGGATGCATAATCGCCATCCACTAATGTTTGCATAAAATATTGTTCACCAAGCCGCCAATCGATATGCAGATCTTTGGTTAGAAAACTGGCCACAACCATCCTTAATCGGTTATGCATCCACCCCGTTTTGTTCAGTTGGCGCATCGCCGCATCGACAATAGGGAACCCGGTTTGCCCCTGCTGCCAACGTTCAAAGGCCGTTGAGTTCTCCCACCAAGATACATGTTTCCCCCAAGGTGCAAAATCTTTTCCTTTACAGAGATCAGGACGAAACCCGATCAGATGCTGATAGAATTCACGCCAAATGATTTCGCTCAGCCAAGTTTGCGCCCCTTCAGACAACCCAATATGTTGCGATTCAGCGTATAGACGCGCCATACATTGACGCGCAGAAAGCGCCCCTATTGCGAGATAAGGTGACAGTGCGCTGGTCGAATCCAACGCGGGAAAATCACGCTGCTGGTGGTAATTCTGTACCTTATCACGGCAAAACTGGCGTAATTTAGCGCGAATTGCATCGAACTCGACCACCCAATGATCACTGCTGATGCGTGGATAGCTGAACGAGCGGTGTTCGCTCCACAGCAACGGCTCAAGATCCTTTATGCGTTTATAATGTGCAGAAATAGGCGTTGGTAAAATTTGAGGAATAGCCGCTTGTGATAACCACGCTCGTTTAAAAGGCGTAAAGACTTTGAAATAATCACCTTGCTTGTTTTTGACCGAACCGGGGGCAATAATGCACTTATCGTCGTATGCTCGCCACTCGATCTGGCGCTCTAGGCAAAACTGGCTCGCCATCTCATCACGCTGCAACTCATTGATTTCATACTCGCGATTAACCAACACTGCGCTGGCATTAAGCTGCTTAGCCATAGTGGCAATCTGCTGCGCAGCATCAGCGTAATCATCAACTTCCTCATACAGCAGAGCAATATTGAGTGCTTGCAGTTCACGTTGCAGCTCAAATAAACGCCGATAAATAAGATCCGCCTGCATCGGAGCAAGATGGTGTTTTTGCCACTGTGCTGGTGTTGCAATGAATACGGCAACAACAGGTTCTTCACCATCAATGGCGGCATGTAATGCCGTATTATCAACGGATCGTAAATCTCGGCGCAGCCAGAGTAATTTCACTGTGCATCCTTACTGATTAATCTAACGAATGGTGCAGACGAGCAACCACATCTGACAACGAAAGCTTATCTCCCAGTGAGATACGCAATTTCCGTAACGCTTGAACTTGCTGCTCGGTTAGTGCTCGGTTGGCAAACAGCGCAACCTGTTGGTAGTTTGCTAAAGCATCATGATCAACAAGAGCGGTAAGATCTTCGACACCATCTAAGATAGTGAGGTTATACCCAGCTTCCACCTTTCCCACGAACCATAGCCAAGCCAGTATGCTCGATGTTGGATCAAGATTAACGCAAAGACATTTCCCCTTGGTCGCCGCTTTGTTTTCCGCTTCAATGATCGAGCTCAACTTGCTTATCATCAGTGCCTGAAAAAGCCCTTTTTGCAAACTGCGCAACGGTCCTTTAACCCGCTCTAACGTGTCGATGACAGGAAAGACAAACTGCTGCTCAACAATCTCTAACGGATACTCTTTCAATACTGTAGCAATGGTTGATTCCGCTTTGCCTTTATTGAGATCCACTAAAGCTTGCAGCAATTGTTCTTGCTCTAAAAGCTCTGAACCATGATTTGCCAAAGTATCGATGATGCTTTCACTGCCACTGAGCAATGCACTCACTTTGCCAATCGAAACACCTTTCGCCAGCCAACCTTGAATTATGCGAATCGTCGCAATATCCTCTTGTGAATAAAGGCGATGCCCTTTTTCCGTGCGCTGTGGCTGAACAAGGTGATAGCGGCGCTGCCATGCACGCAAGGTAACGGGCTTTACTCCAGTCATCTCGGCAACGTCTCGAATAGCGTATAATTTTTCAGTCATCATGTTTTCAGTCAGTGCGTTCTCATAGTCCATAACGTAGCCTTAACGTTTGTGGATAAGGCGATAAATAGTGCTGTTGCTGCAGATAAGCATCGGGATACATTTTTATGTAATGTTTGAGCAACGTAATAGGCGCAAGTAAAGGAAGCTCGCCAGTTCGATAGTCATCAATCAATTGCGCTAACTCCACTTTCTGCTCTTTGTTTAAGGCTCGTTTGAAATAACCCTGAATGTGCATCAAAACATTGGTGTTATTTTTACGGCTCGCTCTGTGTTTAAGCGCATCCATTAGCCCTTGGCGATAGTGCTCAATAAAATACTGTGGCGGATGCTGCTTGACTTCAGCCACCAAACGGCCGAGTTCTCGATACGCTTGCGGGTGATGCGCCATTAACGTCAATTTGTAACGTGAATGAAAGGCCACCACTTTGCCCGGTGTCGGGTTGTCACCTATCGATTGATAAAAGTCATGTAAACAGTAGACACGCGTAATGAAGTTTTCGCGAAGCACAGGATCATGCAAACGGCCATCTTCCTCTACAGGCAACCACGGCATTTTACGCATCAAAGTGGCGGTATAAAGCCCAACACCCTCTTTGTCTGCTCGTTGATGCTTATAGACTTTGACTCTTTCCATGCCACATGTCGGGGATTTCGCACAAACGATATAACCACACAATTTCATCAATTCGAGCTCATCAACTTTTCGTTCTGAGAAATCGAACATGGCTTGCGTGTAATCTTTGGTTTCATCTTTAGTTTCAACCAGCGCTAAACGCTCTTCGTGAGAGATCAGGCGAATGGTAGGCCTTGGCACGGTTAAGCCAATCGAAACCTCTGGGCAAACGGGTATGAAAGAGAAATAATTCGTTAACTCTTTGGTCACAAAGTCACTCGCTTTGTGGCCAGAATCAAAACGGACTTGCTCTCCCAGCACACATGCACTGATCCCGATACGAATTTCTGGATTACTCATCGCCGCCTCATATACAAAAATATTTGTTGTATAATGTATAGCACACTCCAACCACCTTATACAAAATATATTTATGTACACATAAAAGGTAAACGTTTACCCAAATCGATTGCCTTACCACTTTCAACACTTTTAGTTATCAATGAGCCACAAAAAGGGTATTAACCTCCATTCTGTGACAAATCTCTCAAGGAACAGTGTCAGGTCTAGCTAGTATTGCCTCAACAAAACACATCAGATTCAACAGAATTAGTAATTTAATCCACTTATTGCGGATAAATCGCTGACTCGAAAACTTTGGAGTAACAACGATGGCAACCCCACACATTAATGCGCAAGTTGGTGATTTCGCTGAAACCGTTCTAATGCCAGGCGATCCATTACGTGCAAAATACATTGCTGAAACTTTTTTAGATGATGCTAAACAGGTTTGTGATGTTCGCAGTATGTTCGGTTATACCGGTACTTATAAAGGTAAAAAAGTATCCGTTATGGGCCACGGTATGGGCATTCCATCATGCTCGATTTATGTTCACGAGTTGATTTCAGAATACGGTGTAAAAAATATCATCCGTATTGGTAGCTGTGGCGCAGTTCGTGACGATGTTAATCTAATGGATATCGTTATTGGTATGGGTGCTTCAACCGATTCCAAAGTTAACCGCATCCGTTTTAACAACCACGATTTTGCCGCGATTGCGGATTACGGATTGCTTGAAACAGCTGTCAATCAAGCACGCGCACAAAACGTGCCCGTGAAGGTAGGCAACGTGTTTTCCGCTGATCTGTTCTACACGCCTGAAGGTGATTTATTCGAAAAAATGAATAAGCTTGGCATCTTAGGTGTGGATATGGAAGCGGCCGGTATTTATGGTGTTGCAGCGGATCTAGGCGCAAAAGCATTGACGATTCTTACGGTGTCAGACCACATCATTCGCGGTGAGAAATTAAGCTCTGAAGATCGCCAAACCTCTTTTAACGACATGATGAAAGTCGCGCTTGAAACAGCGATTAGTATCTAATTTTTAAACCTCAGCTGCTCACCCAAATTGGCAGCCTTAAATTACCCCGAGGGGGCGATTGTGTCCAACGACCAACTACCCAAGGACGCAGATGGTTTACAACTCAACTTTTGTAAAACATTGGCGTGTGACAACTTTGGACTGAGTGAAGCCGAACGGTACGTTCTGCAGCGCGTAAACCCGAAGCGTCCAACGATGGTTTGTCGTGAATGTGGAGCTTTCCCCCCCTTACTTAACAACCGAGAAGTGTTAAACGAATTACACCGTTTAAGACAGCTTCACAGCGACGGGTTGCCCGCTTGTCGCAGTGATGATTGCCAAAATTTCGGTTTATCTGTTCATACGCACAAACACCTCTATCACGCTTTTGGCTACAGCGGCGATCGCCAGCGATACCGTTGCAAAGCTTGTCAGAGTACCTTTGTTGATAAGTGGTCAGGAGCCAACAAAAAACTCGTTTTTCAAGAAACCTTACTCGGCCTACTCTTCATGAGTTATTCGGTGCGAGAGATTTGCCGTAAATTATCCATCAACCCAAAAACGTTTTATGATCATGTAGAGCACATTGCCAGTCGCTGTCGGCGAAAACTGGCCATGATTGATGCGCGTTGGGTGAATCATGCAAACCAATATGAACTGGCTTGCAATTACATCCCGCTCCAGCCCCATAGCGACAACGGCGTATTGTGGTTTGCAACAGGTGAAGCCAAAACAGGTTATATACTCTGTCAGCACGTAAACTATTCCGCCAATGAAGAGCCTGCAGGCGAGCTTGATCACAACCCCTATCACTCGCCCGCGCGTTTTGTTTCTCGTGAACATTCATCCGAAGCGAATCTACCCACTCCTGACGCATCTCCGCTATTGCGTGAGCGTATTGATCAGAAATACCAAACGATTTTAGCCCGCGGTAATGTTGAAGACCCCATGGGTAACCTCACCACTTTTCATTACCCTTCTAAAGGTGCCTTGATTCGCCCTCCTTACACCTCTTATGCTCACTTCCTCCACGTGCTGGATTTGTGCCTTGAAGATAAGCGAGTTTCTATCTATCTGCCTCAAGATCCGGTTTTACGTTCTGCCGCATTGAGCGTCTGTTTGCCGCGAATCAAGCGTAAGAATGTTGACTTGATGTACGTTGAGGAAGATCCGCAATGGCAAAATGGACATTCCGTGAATAAAACGGACATTGTTCACATGGGATGGTGGCGAGATCGCTGGGCTATTGCCAATCAGGCACAGGCTGCCAAAGGTGTTTGCTATTTGGCAGGAGACAATCCAACACCCGAAGCTTGGCTCGATAAAGCATCGATTAAGCAAACAGAGTTCTATCAAAAACGCTTCCAACTGTTGTTCGAAAGCTTTATCAACGAACCGAGGCGCAAACTTCGCCCTGGCGGCCTACAACCAATGCTGGATATTTTTCGTGCTTGGCACAATCTGTGCTACCAAGATAAACATGGATTCACCGCCGCCCAAAATTTGGAATTAACCAAACATCCACTGACATTGAAAGAACTACTCTCTTAGATTTTTAGGTTATATTTAGACTGTGGATTGTGAAGTAGCGCAGATTATTGTGGTAATGAATAACCAATGCACCCACTTTTGGGAAAGTAAATAGTGCGCTTTAACGTTGGCTTCATATAATGAATCGGTGACTTAGGCTTCTTACTTTTGAGGAACAGCCCGTTTGGATAAAAGCCAATACCTTCTTGAAATTGAAATAGAACAGCTTAGAGCCCGTATTGAAACTGAGCCGGAGAAGGTGTCGATCGTCGCGGAGCAGTGTTTATTGAGAGCACAGCAGATCTTTTTCCCGGAAGGGGCGATTCAATGTTTGATCATTTTATCTCGCTGCGCTTGGTGTCTAATGGACTACCGCGTGGGTTTAAAATACATTAAAGAAGCCTTATCCACTCAAAATACCCTCGATACTGATGATTGCCTCCCCGAAATTCTGCATATTCATGCGCTGCAACTTTGGGGTCAGGCCAAATATTATACCGCCCAACAATATTGGATAAATGCCCTAGAACAATCGGCTCTGGTCGATGAAGTTGAGATCCAAATAGAAAGCCTGATTGGTCTGGGTAATGTTTGGCGTATCACCAACGAATATCAGCTATCATGCTCAACTCATGAGTTAGCGGTTAAAGTTGCGAACAATAGCCGTATCCACTGGTTAGAAGGAAAAGCCCGTATTCTGTGGGCATGGGATCTCTATCTACTTAACCAATACATCGATATGCTCACGGTGCTCGATGGTGCAGAAGAAGCGCTACAGGATCATCCCGATAAAACTTGGCAAGCCGAGGTTTGGGATTTTCGCGGCTTGGCACTGCTCGGGCTTGAACGAATCGAAGATGCGGAAGCGGCAACCACCAAAGCACTCGAACTTGCTGTTGAGCATAACCTTGTGTGGATGAAGGCTCACTCATTCATTAGTCGAGCTCGTTTGGAACTGCTGAGAAAAGACTCCAAGAAAGCAACTGAGCTGTTGCTTCTTGCTGAAGCCTCTGCTGCTTCATTTGATAAAGGTGAGCTACTTTCACAAATTTGCTACCAACAATCCCTAGTCGCAGAGCAGCGTGGTGATTTTAAAGCTTCTTTAGCCTCATTTAAGAAATATCGCCAATTTACGGTTGAGATGCTTCGAGAACAAACGGCGCGCATTGGCCTTGATAAAGCAAGAGCCTCTAAGCGACAACTTGAGCAACGAGCACGTAAACTCATTAACCGTATTCGTGGTCAACACGAATACGACCCAGAGAAACATCTCTCCAATGTAGTTTCAGAGACTTATTGGTGGGAACAACTCATGCTGTTCAAGACCGAGTTGAAGCATTCTAATCACGCCGTCATTGTCATCCAACATAACGACTCAAAGTACCTCGATGTATGTACCGAGATTGCCCACTCGCTCTGTAACCAAAAAGATCTCGTTTCTCGTTTAAGTAGCGAACGCTTAGCGCTGCTTCTTGCCGATAAAGGCGATGCAGCGCTGCACGTCTTCCATGTATTGGCTAAGATGATTGAAATATACCCCTGGGAAAGAAAAGGATTAACGGGGTCGCTACCTCAAGTGATGTTCCAAGACATTTTGAGTTTCCCATTCACATTAGAACAACTGGAAGACAGTCAACCTCAGGAATGGTCGCATGGAAGTACTGCTCAGTAAGATTAAAGATACGGGTTTGGATGCCACCTCCGTTTCCGGAGAAGAGGCCATCATTTTCTGGAATCACGTCCGACAACATATAGCCTCAACATCAAAAGAAAAAGCACTTAGCTACATCATCAGTGCAGAGTATCGTTCAGAACTGCATCAGTCGTCCGCCAGTATAGAGGAGCTTCGTCACGCCTTAGCATTACTTGAATTGCCTAAGGACGCCGAAATTATTTTGTCTGTGAAAAACAGTTTGAGCGATCGCCTAATGGAAAGCGGTGAATTTGCCGCGGCGCTCAACGAATATGTGTCCGCTTCTAATATTGCCGTCGACACAGGTTACATTGACGAATATGTACTAGCCGTCATTGGCATGGGTAACCTGTGTGATGCTTATGGCGAGCACAGCCGAGCCCTTCGTTACTATCAAAAAATTGATAGTATTGATCACGCAATCACCAGCCGCTCATTACGCCTGCGTTATAAACTTTACATGCTATCGTGTTACATTCAACTGCACCGAATCTCCGCAGCTACCGACCTAATTAAAGAGTGTGAAGAGCTGAGTATTTTAGTCAGCGATAAAATTCTTACCGGGCAAATTTCACTCTATCAAGCTCAACTTTATCTTCATCAGGATCAAGTCGATAAAGCGCTCATTACGCTCTCTAGTGTTCAGTACAGTGCTGGGAATATGAATTCCACCTGGCTATCGAATATGATTCGCATTGAAACGGCCAACTGCCTGGCTAAAATAGGCAAAAGTCATATTGCCAATATGATGCTGGCCAGTACAGACAAACGTCTGCAACGATACACGTCACCTACGATGGCCAAGCAGCTGTATCGAGCATTCAGTGCCGTGTGCGAGCGCCAAGGTCTTTATCAAGCCGCCCTGATTTATGAAAAAAAAGGCTTTCGAATTGAAACTGATCTGATGAAAAACATCCCGATTAGTGAGCTGGGGGCCAATCAACTGCGTCGCTTATCGCGCTTTGAATTGCAATTGAAATTGATCTTATCTGAGATTGAAAATCGCGAGCTCAAAGAAACCACCGAACATCAAAAGAATGCCGTAGCCCAACTTCAACAGGATGTCTTCACTGACCCACTCACCACCTTACACAACCGCCGCTGGTTAGATGTAAAGCTGAAAGACCTACTGCTTCATGAGAAGCTATTTGCATTTCTAGTCATTGATATTGACCATTTTAAATCGATTAATGATGAACTTAGTCACTTGGTTGGTGACAAAGCGATAGTCAATGTTTCACGTGAGTTGAAAAACTACTTTAAATTCCGAGGCTCCTCCTGTGTCCGTTTTGGTGGAGAAGAGTTTCTGGTGATTTTAGAAGATTGCTCGCTCGACCAAGCTGAAATGCATGCCGAAAACTATCGAGAACGCATATTCCAATTTGGTTGGCACGATATTCTAGGTGAGCGCGGCTTAACCGTCAGTATCGGTATAACCTTGCATCGAGATGGTGAAAATACACAACGCACATTCTACCGCGCCGACAAAGCCTTATATCGCGCGAAAGCGAATGGCCGAAACCAAGTGTGCACTGAGTAACTTTCCATCACATTAAGCTATTAGCTGCCGTTTACACTCTTCATTGAAATACAGGAGCAACTATGTTTTTAGATTACTTTGCCCTTGGTCTACTGATTTTCGTAGCCTTGGTCATTTTTTATGGAATCATCGTCATTCATGATATCCCCTATGAAATCGCCAAAGAACGCGACCATCCACATCAAGATGCCATTCATGTTTCTGGCTGGGTGAGTCTATTTACCTTACATGCCATCTGGCCATTTTTGTGGATTTGGGCAACCTTGTGGCGAAAAGATCGCGGGTGGGGGTTCACTAAACTTCAAGAAGAGCAGCACGATATTCATCATCGTGTCGATGAACTTATCGATCAAGTCGCAACACTCACTCGAGAATTACATGAGTTAAAAGCGCAGCCACCCGTTGCTCAAGCGAACATCGACCATGCCAGTAATCAGGAGACAAAATAATGGATTTACTTCTGATCATGACTTATGCCGCTTTATGTATTGCGATATTCAAAGTCTTTAAAATTCCATTAAATAAGTGGACCGTCCCTACCGCTGTATTAGGTGGCGTTATTTTGATCGGCACCCTGATCTTACTGATGAACTATAATCATCCTTTTACTCAATTGGGTAGCCAAGTTTTTTCCACAACACCTGTCGTCTCAGGAGTACGAGGAAGAGTGATTGAGGTTCCGGTACAAGCAAACCAGCCCTTAAAACAAGGTGATGTGCTTTTTAGAATTGACCCTGTGCCTTTTGAAGCGGAATTGGCAAAAATTGAAGCTCAGATCAAAGAGGCGAGCCAAGGTGCACTCGGCCTAGAATCGAATGTTTCAGAAGCTGCGGCAGCAAAAGTACAGGCTATCGCTGACCGGGATAAAGCACAACGTGAGTATACTCGTTATCAACGTGGGTATGATAAAGGAGCATTCACCGAGCAAGATCTTGATACCCGTCGCCAAGCTTATAAAGCAGCAGAGGCAGCAGTAGAAGTCGCCCAAGCACGTCTAAATCAAGCCAATATCTCCTTAAACTCAGAAATCAATGGTGAGAATACTACCGTTGCTCGCCTGCTTGCCGATTTGAGACAAGCCCAATTCAACCTTGAACAAACCATTGTCAGAGCGCCTACTGATGGCTATGTGACGCAATTAGCTCTCAGACCAGGTGCGATGTCCGTACCATTACCCTTAGCGCCAATGATGACGTTTGTACACACAGAAGATAAAATCTACACAGCTGCATTTAGGCAAAATTCTCTTCAACGCCTAAAACCGGGCTTTGAAGCCGAGTTTTTGTTCAGAGCACTGCCCGGAAAAGTCTTCAAAGGAGAGGTGGTTGAGATATTGCCTGTGATTGGTGAAAGCCAGATCCAAGCACGAGGCACCTTGCTAGGAACTGAGGCATTACGTACCAATGGACGCGTACTCGTCACCCTTAAAGTTACCGATGATTTAAGCGATTATCACCTGCCGCTCGGTACCGCTTTTGAAGCCGCTATCTATTCAGACAGTTTCTCTCATGTCTCGATTATGCGTAAGGTACTCATCCGGATGAAAAGTTGGCAAAACTATCTCTACATAGATCATTAGATACCATCCGTCACGACATACGTTGAAAAACAGCCAACCCAGATGTTGCTTGTCTAGTGACTATTGGCATCATGTTAAAAGGGTCGTAAACGACCCTTTTGTTATCTGTCGCTCCAACGCAGAATTCTAACTTCATTACCCGCTTCGGGTTTTACTGGAATATTGAGTGATAAAAGCAGCGAAACAAGTGCCATTACTGCTCCAATGTAAAAGACACTCGCCGGAGAGATAAGCCAAATTAAACCAAACGTGGCGGGGATGAACACGGCCGCAATATGGTTAATGGTAAAAGAAACTCCCGCTGTAGACGCCATGTCCGCAGGATCTGCAATTTTCTGAAAATAAGTTTTAATCGCCAAAGCCAAGGCAAAAAAGAGGTGGTCAACCACATAAAGTGCCGCCGCCCAATGTGCGTTTTGTACAAGACCGTACCCAACAAAAACAACAATCAACCCCGTGTATTCAAACAGTAGCGCTTTACGCTCGCCGACTACACCAATGAACTTACCAATACGTTTAGCAAACAAAAAGTTGAACAAATAGTTGATCAAAAACAGTAAGGTAATATCGGCCGCTGAATAGCCAAATTTCTCCACCATAAGGAAACCAGCGAAAACAGTGAAAATTTGCCTACGCGCACCACTCATGAAGGTCAAGGCGTAATACAGCCAATAACGTTTGCGTAGCACGAGCTTTTTATTTTGTGGCACTTCCGCTTTAAATTCAGGAAAGGCAAAGGCAATGATCAACACCAGCACAAAACCAGCACCGCCAGAAATGACATAGACCCATTTAAAATCGAGCTGAAACACTTCTAACATTACCCACAAAGCACCGTAAGTGATCAGTGATGCAAGTGCTCCAACCGAAATGAGTTTGCCAAGCATTTCTGGCGCTTCATCTTTATTCAACCACTGCAAAGACAAGGATTGTTTAAGCGTTTCAAAGTAGTGGAACCCAGTCGACATCAATAATGTCGTGAGCAGTAACCCGGTTAAAGAAGGGAAAAAACCCGTCATCGCGGTTCCTAACGTCAACATACCCAATGAGATCAGGATAAATCGCTGCTCTCGAATGAACAGTAAAACGAATACGGCGGTGAAGGCTAAAAATCCGGGGATTTCTCGTACACTTTGTAATAAGCCAATGTCTGAACCATCGAAATTCGCTTTTTCAATCACGAAATTATTCAACAGTGCCATCCAACTAGAAAATGCAATCGGCACAATAATGGAGATAATCAATAGGAAATTTTGTGGCGTGCGCCAACCTTGAGAGGCTTTAGGGTACATGAGAGATCCTTATCTATGTTTCAGCGCATCATATACTCAAGTCGCCTTAAAAGGCGAGAGCTCATCACAACAGGAAACAAGGTTAGGGATTAGCACTGCTAAATTACACCGTTCGGGTATAAGATCGACCGAGACACAAATATTGGGATTTAACATGACGATTACGTTCGCAACGATTAATTTATTCAATTATTTAGCTCCGCCGAACGCATATTATCAGTTCGACAATATTTACACGCAAGCAGAGTGGCAGAAAAAAAAGCAATGGTTTAGCCAGAAGATCAAACAGCTGGATGCCGATATCATTGGCTTTCAAGAAGTTTTCAGTTTTGATGAACTGCGCAACCAAATGATAGATTTAGGCTACCCGTATGTGGCCTGTGTAGACGAACCTATCGTCAAAGATGGATACATCTATAGCCATCCGGTTGTAGTAATTGCCTCTCGCTATCCTCTGCGCCAAGTGAGCGCCGTACATGGCACGTTACCAAATCAAGCTGCCCCTTTTTGCTTTAATCGTACACCGTTACACGCTACGGTTTGCCTACCAATGCTCGGGGATATCGATGTCTATATTGTGCATTTTAAATCTCAACGTCCGGCAGAATCGCCTGCGGCACCTCATCATCTGATCGATGAATGGCAACAAGAAACGCTAGGACGCTGGCTCTCTACTGTTCAGCGAGGCTTTGAAGCAAACCTGACTCACCAATATATCGTCAATACTCAAAAACAAACTGGGCGGCCTTGTGTGCTAATGGGTGATTTTAATAAACCGTTACATCACGAGGAGTTTCAAGGACTACTATCACAGGCCTTATACCGCAGACCAGAAACACAGCAACCGCTGGCTGGCTATGCGCTTTACGATGCTTGGGATCTGCATACCGAGAGTGTTGAGCAGCCTCGTAAAGCCACTCATTACGCCGGAGCCACGGGATCTGTACTCGACTATATTCTCCTTTCCGCAGACTTCGCGCCTTTTACCCAGCCAATGAAAAGCTATATCAGCCACTATACTGTGCTTGATCAACATCTGATCAACCCGAGCTATGAGCTCGATAACTTTAGTACTGACCATGCACTGGTCGCGCTCACATTAAAAGTAAACACAGCACCGAGCTAATGGGTTTGTATGCTACGACTCTCGATGCAATAAATGCTGCCATTCACTGTGTCGATTTAAATAATGCACAACATAACTACAGACAGGTTTGATGGTGTAACCTTGCGCTTCAATTTGCGGTAATACACTCTCCATCATTATTTTTCCGTATCCTTTACCCTGAAGTTCATCCGGTACGCGAGTCGAAGTAATAAACAACACTTCATCCTGTTGTTGGTATGTCACAGTTGCGAATAGATTTCCCTCAAGATGTACTTTATATTGACAATTTTGTATGTCATGTTGCACTTCATGAATCATGATAACGTCCTAATTGATATATAAATCAAATAAATTGATATTCTCAGAATTGAATCTTCCAACATCTACCCCTAGAATTTAAACTATTACAAAAATTAGAATAAAATGCAGCTACTGCATCACGGAGAAAATTAAGATGGAATCGCAGTCGGCAGTGCTGAAAGATGAACAGAACCCAAACCGTTCAACCGAACGTAATAAAACCCTATCGACACTTAATAGTACTGATGCGTTATCTATGGTTGAACACAGTAGTGAACTAACCTTAAGTATAACCACTCCCGTTGGTACGAAATTCCAGTGTAAAACGTCATTTATCGGTACCTACTCTCATTCCCATCTCCTTGTAGAAATTCCTAAAATTTCCGCAGATGATCTCTCTTTTTTCTTCCAAGAAGGTTTTTGGATGAATATCAGAGCTATTTCACCACGTGGCGAAGGAGCTTTAATCCATTTTCGTAGCCAATTGTTACATGTATTGCAAGAGCCTATACCGCTCGCCATGTTATCCATTCCCAACAGCATGCAAGTGACCCAACTGCGCAAAGAAGCTCGTTACGATGTGAATCTAGCAGGAAAAGCAACGGTAGGAACGCATAAGTCGGATTGTGAGGTAAGAGATCTCTCCAAAAGTGGCTGTCGTTTTGTCACACCTCCTCTTGGGCGCACTTTCCAAGTGGGTGATAAGATTAGTCTCGAATTATTTACGGATCCTCGCGGCAGCCAATTCTTTGCGCCTTTGATGGGTAAAGTTTGTAACTTGCAACGCTCACTGCACTATGCTCGTTACGGAGTGCAGTTTGATGAAGAAGGTGTCAAAAATGCAAAGAGTTTATTAAGCCAATTGAAGTTTGATGGCACAAAACTAACGCTGAAGTAAGCAATACACCCTAACCAATAAGTTAGGGTGTATTGCTATTATTTTTAACCGAGAAACGAAATATACCCTTGTAAGATCACCAAATTCACAATATCTACAAAGAATGCCCCAACGATTGGCACGACCATAAACGCTTGTGGTGATGGGCCATATCGTGTCACTAGCGATCCCATATTCATCACAGCGGTTGGCGTTGCTCCAAGACCAAAGCCGCAGTGCCCACCAGCGATCACAGCGGCGTCATAGTTTGATCCCATCACTTTAAAAGTCACAAAATAAGCAAAAATACCCAACACGACCGATTGCACCGCTAAAATCACCAGAAATGGAACTGCCAAGTCAAAAATATTCCATAACTTTAAACTCATGAGCGCCATAGCAAGAAATAGTGATAGAGAAACGGTACCTAAGATATCAACGGTTTCAGCATCAATTTTATGAACTTTCGTCAATTCAAGTATATTGGTAATGAACACGCCGATGAAAAGCGCATAGACAAAATCAGGGATCATCAACCATTTGATTTCAAATGCACTTACCCACTGCTCTAAATATTTAGCACCAGTGACACAAATAAGAAGGATGAACAAACCCTCAATCACTTTCTTTGCGGTGACTTTATCTTCTTCATATTCATTGTACGTAACCAGCTCTGGGAACTTATCGTGCGTTTTGGTCCCTCGTCCATACTCAGATTCAAACCCGTTTTTATTAATGAGTTTTTGAGCTACTGGGCTACCGATAATCCCACCAATGATCAAACCAAAGGTCGCTGAGGCCATGGCAATTTCTAGCGTATTGCTAAGCCCATAATTGTCGTTGAATGTTTGAGCCCACGCCGCTCCCGTACCGTGTCCACCCGAGAGGGTAATAGAACCGGCGATCAACCCCATCAGTGGGTCAAGACCAAGAGCCGTCGCTAACGATACACCGACGCCATTTTGGATGATGATATAAAACGAGGCAACAGCGAGGAAAAGAAAGACTTTTGCTCCACCCTTAACCAGTTGAGTGTAATTGGCCGCAAGGCCTACGGTGCTGAAAAACATCAGCATAAAAATATTCTGCAACGGCAATGAGAACTCTAAATCTAAGCCGTAAAAATGTAGAAGAGTGATCGCGAAAGCGACAATTAAGCCACCGACGATGGGCTCAGGAATGTTGAATTTTTCCAAGATAGGCAGTTTTGCGTTAATAAAGTGGCCTAAAAAAAGCACGCTAATAGCGATTAAGAAAGACTCAAGGGGCCCAATTGAAATTAAATGGTGCATATAACCTCTTATTTCTGCTTCACTCATCTTCCTTAATGAGTTTGGAGATCATCAAAGAAAGCTTGATAAACTCGAAAAAAATACGATTGATCGATACGGATCATCCTTATGGATATTGTTTATTTACAATGACATACGATGTTTATTTGATGGGTTTTACGAACATATGGCCTAACTGGTTTTGCTCGGAAAACATCTTCGCTCACGGCTTTTGATTGTCATTTGCAAACTCTCATTAGACGAGCGAGGAGGCGTATCATACCTAACAGACAAAAAAAGAGCCAACCGCAATGATGCGATTGGCTTATATATAGTGTGAACAAATTCATTCACTAACAACGTCAGTTGGCTAGGTGACCCTCGGCTTTAAGAAGGGTCGAATAGCATTATGCATGAAGTATGCCAACTAAAAAAGGTCTGTTTTTTAGCTGTGCATCGCATTAATTCATCAAAATGTAGTACTTTTTCGCATTACGCAAATTGCATTATGCGAAACGAATGCAAAACAATACTCACTCAGTTGCTATAAAACAAACTAACTTTCTGCGCTTTTTCACCTTAAGCCAGCACCACTCACT
This sequence comes from Vibrio sp. V12_P9A6T4, assembly GCF_963874835.1. Lineage (NCBI taxonomy): Bacteria > Pseudomonadati > Pseudomonadota > Gammaproteobacteria > Vibrionales > Vibrionaceae > Vibrio > Vibrio sp. V12_P9A6T4. The sequence continues at coordinate 119,832 of NZ_CAWNJO010000038.1, forward strand.
CATCTTTTGTACAAGCATTTCTTAGTTATTTCATTATATACTTCCGGCACATACACTTAATCATGCAGATTCAATGAACTATTTCAGTACGTTTTTAAAAGGGATGGCCATGGGCGCCGCCGATGTTGTGCCGGGTGTTTCGGGTGGAACCATTGCATTCATCACTGGTATCTATGACACTTTGCTTGAAAGCATTCGTAGGATTAACCCGAGTTTATTGCGCATAGTCAAACGAGATGGGTTAGCCGCTGCATTTCAACATATTAATGGCTTCTTCTTGCTCGCACTGTTTGGGGGAATATTCACCAGTATCCTCTCTTTGGCTAAACTCATTTCTTGGCTGTTAGCCACGCATCCTATTCCCATTTGGTCATTCTTCTTCGGTTTAATTCTGGTTTCGGTGTTCCATATTGTGAAACAAATTGAGCAGTTCAAACTTTCTCGGTTGCTCTTCGCTTTGCTGGGAATTGCGTTTGCTTACAGTATTACGGTACTTAACCCAATGCAGATGGAACCAACAGCGCTGAACACAGTTCTAGCCGGTGCTATTGCCATCTGCGCCATGATTCTACCGGGAATTTCAGGCAGTTTTATCCTGTTGCTGATTGGTATGTACGCACCGGTACTGGGCGCGGTGAAAGAGATACAAGCCGATATTTTGGCACTCTTTCTACTCGGATGTGTCGGTGGTTTACTGAGTTTTTCTCACGTATTATCTTGGTTACTCAAACAATTTAGAGATTTGACCTTAATTTTTCTTACGGGATTAATGATCGGCACCTTACCCAAAATCTGGCCTTGGAAAGAAACGCTCACTTGGCGAACCAATTCTCACGGCGAGCTCGTTCCTTTACTACAGCGAAACCTTTCTCCATTGGAATTTGAGTCCATCACTTCACAGCCTTCGCAACTGCTGGTAGCCATTTTATTGATGCTTTGCGCTGTTGCCCTCGTGCTTGGCTTGGAGCAATATGCAAAACATCACGATGTGTAAATCACACCGCATAGCATGAATGAGAAAAGGTGGGGAAACTCACCTTTACTATATTGATTTGTTGCACATTTTATCCATTCGTCACCACTGAAAAAAGATAGCTGTGATAACATTCGCGTTTTATAACCGCTTGGATTGTCCCCATGCACAACGCAATCAAAATCGGCGTCTTTGTTCTAGCCCTGCTAGCGGGTTACTTTAGCAGCGATATTTTCAATTGGCTCTCTTCAACCCACTCTTCTCCAGACATTAATCGATATTGCCAATTGTCGAGTGCCCCTTGTCGACAAGGAGATGTTGTCATGACATTGGCACACGATAAATCTCAACCTTTGGTGGCTAACACTCTGACCGTTGAATGGCCGCAAGCCAATGCAAGTAAACTCACACTCACACTCAATGGGCTAGAGATGGAGATGGGCACCGCTAAATATGTACTGACGCCGCAGGAAGACGGGCTCTACACAGCACAGATTGTACTCCCAGTTTGCACGACTGAAAAAATGACATGGATTGGCGAACTCTCTGATGGTCGTACCCAAGTATTTCCGGCAATAAGGATGGAAAGATGAGTAAAAATTGGTCTCTGGCATTGGTGGTTGCGTTTGTATTAGGCTTTGGCATAAAAACCTATTTTGATACGCAGCAAAGTATGGATTTAGAGAGCGGTAATAGCTCATCTTCTGAGGTAATTTTATTTGGCAAAGCAAATCAACCCATCTCTATTTTTAATACTAAAGATGAACGCATACGTGTTGTTTACTTCGGCTTTACACGCTGCCCAGATGTCTGCCCAACATCTCTGGCTATGTTAGCAGGTGCACTCAATCAACTGGATGATGTAACCAAAGCAAAGCTGCGCCCTTTATTTATCTCTCTCGATCCAGAGCGTGACGCTGCTGATTCTTCTCATCAATACGCCCAATATTTCCACCCTATGATCGAGGGACTTTCTGCTCCTTTAGACATTACAACACCACTGGCGCATCAGTATGGCGTCATTTTCCGTAAAACCGAATTAAAGGGATCTGAACTGAAATACACATTAGATCACAGCTCCTACTTCTACTTTTTACAACCAGATGGAACATTAATCACTAAAGTTCCACACACGCTTTCACCGGCTCCCATTGTTGAAGCCATCAAAACAATAATGACGTCATCACAAGGAAAATAACATGAAGCTCAATGCTCTTTTTTTAGCAAGCCTTGCCTTTAGCCCACTTGCTTTTGCGAACACAGATATTATGGTACATCACCCTTACGCACGTGCTACCGCACCAACCGCCACCACCAGCGCAGTATTTTCTCAAATCATGAATAAAGGTGAAACGGACCGTTTCATTGTATCGGCCAACACCGATGTGGCAGGGAAAGTTGAGTTGCATGATGTAATCACCGAAGGAGATGTGATGAAAATGCGTCAAGTCACTGAATTTAAAATTCCGGCCAAAGGGCACGTCGAACTAAAACCGGGCGGCTTGCACATCATGCTTTTTGATTTGAAGAAACCACTGGTTGAAGGTGAAAAGATTGACGTACAACTGACCTTTGCCAATGGTGAGCAGCAAACCATTACTGCACCAGTAAAAAAAGTGATGAGTGGTATGGCACACCATTAAAAAGAAGAGGGTGAGCGATGTTGGCTTACCCTCTTTTATCATCGCACTAACCACTCATTGTCCAGTCTAATGGCGAGAGCGAGACATCCCGACGAGAGGCTTATCATTCCACCACCACAAATGCTACATTTTATTTACATTTCACTCAAAATCGATTGCATTTCCACACATTGATTAATTATTTGTGCTGATTATCAATTAATTCTAGACACAATATCCCGCGTAGATATCATTACCCCCTTCAGTGGAGCTCACTGATGTCACTATAACTCTATTTGTCTACCATAACCGATGCTATGGCTTCGTAGTATTTAGGTCATGCAGGATGTAATTCGATTTATTGCAGGGATAACTATGCAAAGCAACAATATTTTCGCCCGTTTTGCGCGTGGCAATTTGGTTCTGCAAATACTCGCCGGTATCGTTCTCGGTGGGATATTAGCAACCCTTTCACCCGATGATGCGAAAAGCGTCGGCCTACTTGGCGACCTTTTCGTTGGCGCACTTAAAGCCGTAGCGCCGATCCTCGTGTTTATTTTGGTCGCCGCGTCCATCGCAAACCAAAAGAAAAACCAACACACTTATATGCGCCCAATCGTGGTGCTTTACCTTTTTGGGACCTTCACCGCCGCTCTTACTGCCGTTGTATTGAGCTTTATCTTCCCTACAACCTTAACATTGGTTGCGGGGGCAGAAGGTGCAACGCCTCCTCAAGGCATCGCTGAAGTGCTTAATACCCTGCTGTTTAAGCTGGTTGATAACCCAGTCAATGCTCTAATGAGTGCAAACTATATTGGCATTCTGGCATGGGCTGTTGGGTTGGGCTTAGCTTTACACCATGCCTCAGCAACAACTAAAGCCGTATTTGAAGATTTAAGCCACGGCGTTTCACAAATTGTGCGTTTTATTATTCGCCTAGCACCGTTTGGTATTTTCGGCTTGGTTGCATCCACGTTTGCCACGACTGGCTTTGAATCTTTGGCTGGTTATGCCAACCTTTTATTCGTATTGCTCAGTGCTATGTTGATCATCGCATTAGTTGTCAACCCAATCATTGTGTACGCGAAAACTCGCCAAAACCCGTATCCATTGGTGTTCCAGTGCTTGCGTGAAAGTGGTGTCACCGCATTTTTTACACGTTCAAGCGCCGCCAACATCCCAGTAAACATGGCATTGTGTGAGAAACTAAAACTGGATGAAGATACTTATTCAGTCTCGATTCCACTCGGTGCGACCATTAATATGGCTGGTGCCGCCATTACTATCACGGTTCTCACCCTAGCTGCAGTAAACACAGTAGGTATTGAAATTGACCTGATGACAGCCTTGCTACTGAGCATCGTTGCTGCTGTTTCTGCATGTGGCGCATCCGGTGTGGCAGGTGGTTCACTGCTGCTGATCCCGCTCGCATGTGGGCTATTTGGCATTTCAAATGACGTAGCAATGCAGGTTGTTGCCGTTGGCTTTATCATAGGCGTGATTCAAGATTCAGCTGAAACAGCGCTCAACAGCTCAACAGATGTTGTCTTCACTGCTGCGGTTTGCCAAGCTGAGCACAATAAATCAGCATAATCATTCGATATACTAAAATCGATACCAACAAAAATCCCCAGCCGATTCGCTGGGGATTTTTATTTCAGAAATTTTTTATTTACAGCGCTTAGCCACTTTATCGATCCAGCATTACCTGTCCATTGAAGTATTGGAGAAATCTAATCGCGTTAGAACCTCATGATCATCAGATGGGCTGGATGACAAAAGCTCTTCGGAGGCATCCGCCCCTACGCTCAATGAGAGATCGTCTTCATCAGGCAACTCCCCTTTCTCTGGGATAGGGATCCCACGTTTGTAGAGCTTGTTCAGCGCTTTAATAATTGAGTGTTTACTTACAGTACCCGCACCGATTTTCTTCATGAGTGGTTTGGCCAACGATTGCAACCCCACAACAGAATCGACACCGATACGTGAGCCCACTTGATCTCTTAGCACCTTTGCTGGTTCAAAACCAAAATGAGCCGATAAAAATAACCAAATATAAGCAATAGCATTGCCATTTGAACCTTTATCTATCCAAGCTTCTCCTGCGTGATACATCGCCTCTACATGACCTTTTTCAGAAGCTCGCTCTAACCAATAACAAGCTTTACTGTGGTCCATTGCGACACCAACACCCTTAAGGTAATTCAAGCCTAGTTTCATCTGTCCTATCGGGCTATTTAGCTTCGCGGCTTTGGAATACCAAAATGTTGAATCCGCTGGTGATGGCGCGATATTGTCGTGTGAAACACACCAATCCCCCATGAAAATCACCGCGTCGAGCAAATTCGCTTCCGCAGCCTCTTGTACTAACGAGACTCCTTTCGCAGTATTCGCTTCCACGCCACGGCCATGAATATAGGCCATGCCAGTTTCATACTTTGCGGTTAAGTTACCTTCAATTCCTGCAATACAAGTCTGCCAAAACTTCTCTTTTTCCCGCAAAATCAGATCATCTCGAAACTTTTGGCAAATCCGAACAACACCATACATTCCCGTAACATTGTCATAATTTGCCGCTTTGTCATACCAGTACATCGCCTCTTTGAGGTTGGTTCGTTCGGCTTCTTTCGCTAAATACAAAATCGTCGGCACATGGCCTGTTTCGGCCTTAAACAAGCGATCTTGTCTTTCTTGTTCACGTGATTTTTCTATCGCTTTGCGATAAGCGATTTCTCTCTCTTTTCTCTCTTCCTCTAAGCGTTTTTTGCGCAAAGAGAGCGAAAGCATCCACACGAAGATGAGGATAAGTGATAACCCGGTTGCGCCTATGGCAATCCCAATAGTGCTCATTGATTCAAATCTTATTTAGCTGATTAACTTCATTATCGACCATTTTTCTCAATCTTTGAAAAAGTCTGACCACATTCATTCTGTCTCGAACCATTTAAAGCATACGAAACAGTCAAATCCGTTCATCCAAAACAGAGAGGCCACTCTATATCTAATGCTCGTGGATTAATTAAGCCACATAGCCTTAGCACTAAGATAGTACCGTACTCTTTTCAAGAGTGTTACGCACAATCACACTAATTGAGGAATAGATTCCGATTTGGGTCAATGAATGAAAAAACGCAGCCAAATCGCTGCGTTCATTCCAGATCAAAAATGAGCCACTCACTTTACTCTCTCATCAAAACCGCGATGGATTGATAAGGCTCGAGTACTAGATTTTCTTCTAATTTTTCAATCTCTTGATAATTAGAGCTCAAACACTCCACCGTTCTCGATTGAAACTTTTCGGGTATTGTTAAACAAACCGTGGCCGATGAAAAATTACTGATCACGACAATTTGCTCACCTTGGTACTCGCGCACATAGCCAAACACTTGATCATGTTCTTCAAATAAAGGCGTGAACGATCCATAGACGATGGACAGGTGTTTTTTACGCAGTGCAATTAACTTTTTATAGTGATGGTAAATCGATTGTTTATCAGCGAGCGCTTGTTCAACATTGACTTTTAGGTAGTTAGGATTCGCCTCTATCCACGGAGAACCTTGAGTAAATCCGCCGTGTTTATCCGCTGACCATTGCATTGGCGTTCGAGCGTTATCGCGGCTGTTTTGATGAATAGCATCCAGCATATGCTGATGAGAAACGCCCGATTCTGTCTTCACACGATAAAAATTTAACGTCTCGATGTCTCGGTATTGAGCGAGCGAATCGAAGGCCACATTCGTCATACCAATCTCTTCGCCTTGATAAATATAAGGCGTGCCTTTCAGAAAGTGTAAGCTCGTTGCCAACATTTTCGCAGATTCAACTCGGTAGCGTTTGTCATCACCATACTTAGATACAGCGCGTGGTAGGTCATGATTATTCCAAAATAATGAATTCCAACCCTGATCGGCAAGCTCAATCTGCCACTTGGTTAATACCTGTTTAAACTGCTTAAGATCTAACGGAATAGGGCTCCATTTGTCACCCTGCTCCCACGTCAAAGTGATGTGTTCAAATTGGAAAACCATCGATAACTCACGACGACTCGGCGCACTGTACAGTTTTGCAATGTCTGGTGTGGCTCCCCAAGTTTCTCCCACGGTCAGCAGATCTTGATTACCAAAGGTGGCGGCATTCATTTGCTGTAATAACGGATGCAAGCGCGGGCCATTACCAGTAATGCCCTTATCAATTTCTTTGCCAATTAAATCAATAACATCTAATCGAAAACCACCAATGCCTTGTTCAATCCACCAGTTCATCATGCTGTGCACTTCTTGCTGCACTTTAGGGTTTTCCCAATTCAGATCTGGCTGACGTTTAGAAAAAAGGTGGAAGTAATATTGCTGCGTTTGCTCATCCCAGTGCCAAGCACTGCCACCAAAAATTGACCCTGTATCATCCGGTACACTGCCATCCGGTTTTGCATCCCGCCAAATGTAGTAATCTCGATACGGATTGTCTCGCGATTGCTTCGCTTGTAAAAACCATTGGTGTTCATCCGATGTGTGATTAACGACAAGATCCATCACTATCTTAATATTGCGTTTTTGTGCTTCGCTCAGTAAACGCTGCATATCTTCCATGGAACCAAACTCTTGAGCTATTGCTTGGTAGTCAGAAATATCATAACCGTTATCATCCATTGGAGATTGATAAACAGGAGATAGCCAAATAACGTTAATGCCTAACTCTGCAAGGTAATCAAGCTTACTAATAATGCCATTTAAATCGCCGATACCATCGTGATTAGAATCGTAAAAACTGCGCGGGTATATTTGGTATACCACAGCGCTATGCCACCATTTGGGTTCCATGATATTTATCTCTGCATTGAATGATCTAGTGAGTTCTAAAGTGAGAGAAGTGATAATTCGCTTGTCATCTTTAGTAATCGAAGCTCAGAATTTTGAGACTAGAAAAAGAAAGGCGTCCACATAGGGACGCCAGTAGTACGATTTCTAATTATTTCTCATTCACGGCTTTAACAAAGACTTCTTGTGCTCCATCAATACCTAGCGCTTTGGCTTCATCAAGTAGGCTCAGTGCTTTGGCGATATCGTTCGCTTTTACCGCTTTCTGAATCGATACCTTGTAGTAAGTTTCAGTATCTGGCTGCACTTTTTTTGTCAGTTTTGCTTCATCCGTTGAAACTGTCTTTACTTTATTCTCAGGCTTCACAAACGATAGAAAGCTGGGACCAGAAACATCTAACTCAATGGTTCCAGCCAAACCGTGTGGCATCGGAATATCTTTTAATTCCGGCATGTAGTTACCACGGCCTTCGGCATCAATACGTCCAGGATGTGCAACATAAGTTACGCCTGACAGATCTTTTTCCTTTGTATAAACAATAAGTAAAAGCGTTTTATGACCTTGAGGAGGATAAAATTCCAAATCAGCAACCAGACGATTACCCAAATTTAAACGTGGCTTACGATATTCGAACTCAGTGTCGGTATACGATTCTAAAACGGTTCCTGTTTTATCTGTGATAACAACATAAGGATAAAATACTGAATCTTGAATTTCGCTGGTGACCGTTAAATTCATTTGGCCACGATCGGCTGGTATTTCAAACACGGCGACAGGGCTATGAATCAATGAGTTATGCAAGCGCTGAGTATTGGCTGTGAGCACCATTTTTGTTGTACTCGGTAGCTTCACTTTTGTGACTTGTAGTTGTTCTATATTATTGACAGCTTGCACTGCCGAACTTTGTGTTTGCTCAACAACAGGAGCTGTTTGACAGCCAGTTAAAGCAATGCAACTACCTAATAGTAGTGTTTTAAAAACCATTTTCCGCTCCTTTAGTATTTTTTTAACGACTCATCTCCGAGTCGTTAAAAAAATAGCCGACATCAGTCGGCTATCAGCATATGGATTTAGACTAATAAGAACAAGGAGGAATTACCACCAAGCTTCCACTTGAATGCCAACGACGTATTCAGTGTCTTTGCCAGTTGCAAATGCATTTTTGTTTTCGGTATCAAGTAGGTATGAGCCGTATACACGGAACTCTGGACGAGCCCAGAAGCTGTCTCCCATTGCCCACGCTTGTGCAACTGTCAATTTCGCATTGCCGAAATCTTCTGTTGCTGTGCCTGCACTATTAAGTTTCTCACCAGCGTTATAGCCAGCTTCAAATACAGTGCGCATTGTCTCATCCCATTTGTACATTGGGCGCACAACAACTGAATACTGATCAATGTCTTTTTTACTAGCCCCAATATCAGAACCTGCTAAGTACGCAAGTTGATGGCCCATTTCCCACGATTGACCAAAACTCACTACACCCCAGTTTAATAAACGGTAGCCAGTTGCATCGTTCTGATCTGCATTACCACGGTTATAATAAGTGCCTGCACCCCAAAGATTAGCCGCTTGCACGCCATAACCATTGGTACCCACTTGAAGAATTGTTTGGTTAAAGCCGTTTGATAGGCCTTGGTGCAGAATGGCTGATGCCAACAAACCATCATCAGCTTGCTCTGTTGCATCACCTTTTTCGGTTGCAAAGTTATAAGCCAATGCAAATTCTAGATTCGCATTTTCCCAAAGACCGATATTGGCTAAGCGCGCATCAAAGATATAACCCGTTGAGTTGGTATTATCGCCATCTTGGATCAAAGCAAGTGACAGTTTCTGATTGCCGACTGATAGGTTTTGAATACCGCCACCTGTACCAGAAGTGTTCAAGAAATAGAAATCGGTGATGTGGATATCTTTACGTTGGTAATAAGATTTACCCGCCCAAATTTCAGCAGACTCATCACCAGCAATAAGACCTTTAGCTTTTACCGCAAACTGAGCAACGTTAAAATCGCCATCTTCCCAACCATTTGCACCTTTGTTACCTTGTGCAATCATTGATTCGACACGCCAAGTTTGCTCGCCTGTCTTTAATTCCTCAGCAAAACCAAACTCATAGTAGTTGTCGTTTTCGTTACCGAGACGACCTACACCATTCTTGTTAACAGCAAGATCACCATTACCCTGACCACTAATTCCGGTACCCGCGCGGAAATAACCATTAAAATCAACAGCAAAAGCAGAACCTGCTGCTAGAGTAGCAGCCACTGCGGCAGCAATTACACTTACTTTTTTCATTCTTAACTCCATTAAGGACGATTTATATTTATGGAAAATTTTAACTACGGACAGCATTTAAAACTTTCACTCTTCTCCTATTGGAACCTGCAAGGCAGTTGACAGATAGACGCTAAAAGAAGAGGTAAGACAGGACTAAGTCCCCAGTTGTTTCAACGGTGATAAGGTTACTAAAGGCGTAATAGGCTTGCTTCCTCCACCTCAAAGTAATTTGGGGGGGAGGAGAAAGGATGAGTAATTTTATAGTATGGCGTTTTTAAAGCACGGATCACGGATTTCAGGGGGAGGAGATCAGTTAATGGTTATAAAATAGAATACAAAATGCCTTATTGATCACTATTTAGGGCCAATAACATCATTAAAATGAAATAAAATTACATTCAAATTTTATTCATTGGGCGCTTGACCTAATATCAACAAAGCTTTTTACTTAAAGCGATGACGTGCAGCAAAATAACAATTAAAGATGCCCATATGAAATGTACTATTTCTAGCCCTTACCCACTCGGCGCAACCCTTGACAACACAGGTTGCAATTTTGCTATTCATGCTCCAGCAAATAAACAGCTTCTACTCGCTCTGTTTGATCAACAGGGAAGTTTCACCACCCACGAGTTAGAGAATGAATATGCGGGCGTGAAGTACACTCATGTGCCAAACATTAAAGCAGGGCAAAAATACGGTTACCTCATTTTAAATGGTGACGAGCCACACTATATTTCCGACCCCTACGCGAAGGCGATAGATAAAAACTTAGGCTATAAAACACCATTTAGTTCAAAAAAGAGTTTCGAGCTGCCTAAGTGTGTCGTGGTTGACGATCAATTCGATTGGCAATCAACTAAAAAGCCACACATACCTCGCGATAAGACTATTTTGTTTGAGACCCATGTCAAAGGAGTGACCAAACTCAATCCACGAGTGCCTAAAGCAGAACAAGGTACTTATTTAGGCTTAATCAGTGAGGAGATGCTGGAGTTTTATCGCAAGCAAAACATCAACACACTACAGCTACTGCCCATCGCGGCTTGTATGCATGAGCCACATCTATTGGATATGGGCAAAGTCAACTATTGGGGATATAACCCCTATCTGTTTATGGTGCCAGATCCACGTTATGCGCAAAAAGATGCGGTAACGGAACTGAAAACGGCTATCAGAGAACTGCATCGTCACGGAATTGAAGTGATACTGGATGTGGTTTATAACCACTCAGCAGAGGGGGGCGAAGATGGGCCTATTTTCAATTTAAAAGCACTCGACCCTAAATATTATCTAAAACACGGCCAACATTACGCGAATTTTACCGGTTGTGGTAACACCATTGATCTCTCTTATCAACCCGCCCTTAACCTAGTCATGGACACGCTGCGCTACTGGGTTAGCGAATACCAAATCGATGGTTTTCGTTTTGATTTGGCCGCAACGCTTGGAAGAAATGGCGATAATTTCAGCCCCGATGCTGCGTTCTTTAAAGCGGTGGCGCAAGATCCAACATTAAAACGAGTCAAATTGATTGCAGAGCCTTGGGATATTGGTCCAAACGGTTACCAAGTAGGCAATTTTCCTTTCGGTTGGAATGAATGTAACGACAAATTACGTGATATCACACGCAGCTTTTGGCGCGGCGATCAAGGCTATTTAAAAGAGTTCGCCACACGCTTAATGGGCTCGCGCGACTTGTACAGTGCCGCCAACTGGCCCTACAAACTGACCGTCAATTACATCACTTATCATGATGGCTTCACCATGCAAGATTTGGTGTCATACAAGCATAAGCACAATGAAGCGAATGGTGAACAAAACCGAGATGGTCACGGTGACAATCGCTCCGACAACTATGGCGTCGAAGGCGAAACCGAGAACATGGTGATAAAAGCAACCCGCGAAAAGCAAAAACGCAATATGATGGCGAGCTTACTCTTTGCTTTTGGCATTCCTCATATTCTCACCGCGGATGTGCTTTCTCATACTCAGCAAGGTAATAACAACGCTTATTGCCAAGACAATAAGATCAGTTGGCTTGACTGGAACATGACCGAACGCAAAAGCTACTTCAAACATTGGTTGAGTCAAATGGTGGCGGCAAGACACCTTTATATGGTGCCCTTTATTCGTGCTTTTAGCGGTGAGGAACGTAATGCCAACCGCGTATTCTGGCGACGCGTGGATGGCACACTGATGGAACATGATGATTGGAACCGCTTAAGTTCTGTGGCATTGCAGATGGGCATTGGATCGGATGGGGCTGAAATGCTCTACTTGATCAACCAAACCAACGCACCCGCTCGTTTTACTCTACCTAAAGATCGTAACCAAAACTGGGAAGTGATATGCGATACCAATTTACGTAACGTACAACCCGGCCATGCAGAAGGGGAGTTGTTGCAATCGCCCATATCAATGACAATTTTGCACTACCAACCTGAAGTATAAAATTAAGTGCTGTACATCACTACCGATAAGCAAAGAGATTACCAATAAACAAAGAGGCCCAATTGGCCTCTTTCTCTTCTCTTTCTCTAATTTTTGCTTTCAGAACATTACAAGAATGCTTTGAAAGGCAGCTCTGGTTCATCGACAAAAATATCTTTAAAGCCTCTGAAATGCTGGTAATGCATACGTCCTTTGTCGGTTGGGTAGGTGTATTTTCCACCCACTTGCCAAAAGAATGGCGCAAAACCGTATTGCAGACGATCTTTTTTCATTTGCCACAATACTTCAATTTCACGCGGGTCATTTTGGAAGTTAGCCCAAATATCGTGATGGAATGGGATCACCACTTCACAATCTAACGCCTCGCCTGCGCGCAAAATATCAGATGCAGTCAGCTTATCTGTGATGCCTCGTGGGTTTTCACCGTATGAGAGCAGCGCTACATCAATCTTGTAGTCATTACCATGCTTGGCATAGTAGTTAGAATAATGCGAATCACCTGAATGGTAGATTGAGCCACCGGAGGTTTCCAATAAGTAGTTGACCGCGCGATCATCCATACCATCAAGAATCCCCTTATCATAAGATGAAACACCTTTAGGCAGCGTAATCAACGCAGTGCGATCAAAAGAGTCCAGAACTCGGATACTGATATCGCCGACTTCAATGCAATCACCCACTTTCGCCACAATGCAGCGCTCACTCGGTACTCCCCAGCCTTGCCACAGGTCAACGCAAGCTTGTGGCCCAATAAATTTCACATGCTCACCACAGTTTTGCAGCACAGCTGCTGCGACATTAATATCGATATGATCAGCGTGATCATGCGTCGCCAGTACCGCATCAATCTCTTTGATGCCAAATGGGTCCAACACAAAAGGAGACGTTCTTAAGTTGGGTTGCAGTTCACGCACGCCCCCCATACGCATCATCTGATGCTGTTGATTCATCAAGGCATTCTTTTGCGTTTTCTTACCCGTCCCACACCAAAAATCGATCGAAAGATTGGTATTACCGGCACTTTTTAGCCAAATGCCTGTACAACCAAGCCACCACATAGCAAAGGTGTTGGCTTCCACTTCGGTCTTTTCTATCTCTTCATTCAGCCAAGTTCCCCACTCAGGAAACGTACTGAGAACCCATGAATCGCGTGTGATTTCATCAATTTTACTCATAGCAACACCTTTTATTTCACGATCAGTTAGACAAATTTTGGATGTAGGGAGCCAAGCGTCTTAACCAAAGGTGAAGACACTGAGCCTGTGTTTATTATTAGAATGTGTAGAGCGAAGTGCTTTCTATACCAGAATCACTTCTGTCCCCTGCTGTTGTAGCGCTTGGATAACTTGCGGATCGGCGGCTTTGCCAGTGATAACAATATCAACCTTGCTGGCGGGGCAAAATAGCATGCCCGTACGCTGCCCAACTTTAGAACTATCCACTACCACCACTAACTTACCGATTTGCTCTAGCATCTGTTGCTCGGCAACGGCGGTGAGCATATCGGTTTTGTATAGGCCATTTTCCGTCAGCCCTTTGCCACTGGTGAACATCCAATGTCCGGCGTAACCGCCTAACGAATCAGGGGCGGGGTTGAGGAAAATGTTTTGTGCTTTGTTGTACTGCCCACCAATGATGATTACATCGTCGTGATCTTCATTGATAAGGTAACTGGCCAGTGGAAAATAGTTAGTCACGATTTGAACATCTTGGCCACACAACTCTTTACCGAGCAAGAAGGCGGTAGAACCACAGTTAATTACCACACTGTCACCTGGGTTGCAGAGCTTAGCCGCAGCCATGGCAATCTGTGATTTTTCATGGAAATGATCCGTACTGTCGATATTTAACGGCGTCCACGCTCGCTTTCTAATCTCTAAACGTTCAGCACCATTGCGAACTTTCTTCAGCTTACCTAGCTCATCTAACTTAGAAATATCGCGGCGGGCCGTTGCTGGTGACACGTTAAATTTCTCAATAATATGCGTGACGTTGATGGTGCGCATATTGTCTAGCAAAGACAGTATCTCGTTATGTCTTTGTACTTCGTTCATGGTTATCACCTTATCTTTTCATCAAGTGATTACTTGGTGATTATTTATGATTTGTTTTGATTCTATTTCTCATCCATCACAATGTCAAACACTGGACGAACAAAACTTCCCTCTCGCTCACAATAAAACCTAAACAATTGATTTTATTTGAAATAAAATTTTAACTGTGACTTGAGTATCAAATAATGTCTCCATTTGGCGAAGAAATTGATAAAAATCAAAATAATCACAAATGAGCATTGAATGATTACTTTTGATTGGTAAAGTCTATTTCGTGAGCAAAACAGGATTGAAATCGGCATCACCTTGCTGATTCACTCTGACCTACACCCAGCTTCGAGTAAGACGGGAATACACATAACGATAAATAGAGAATCAAGGGGTAAAGATATGCAGTTCATCTACGATATCTTCTACATTTTTTATAGCCAAGTAATGACTAAAGCACCTTTGCTGCTGGGCTTAGTCACCCTTATCGGTTACTGGTTATTAAGAAGAGATACCACCACCATCATTAAAGGGTCGATCAAAACCATCGTCGGCTTTATGTTGGTACAGGTGGGTGCAGGGACCTTAGTGGCAGGCTTTAAGCCTGTGATTGAGAAATTATCGGAATATCATGGTTTAACTGGCTCGGTTATCGACCCGTACACTTCAATGATGGCCACCATGGAAATCATGGGGGATGATTATTCTTGGGTTGGTTATACCGTACTACTGGCACTGGCGATCAACATTTTGCTCGTTTTGCTGCGCCGCTACACAGGCATTCGCACCATCATGCTAACGGGGCATATTATGTTCCAACAGGCAGGGTTAATTGCGGTGTTCTACCTTGTGCTGGGCGCAAGCATGTGGGAAACCATCCTTTATTCGGCTGTTTTGATGGCGCTCTACTGGTCTATCTCCTCCAACATTATGTTCAAACCCACCGAAGCCGTCACGGGTGGAGCCGGTTTCTCCATCGGCCACCAGCAACAAGTCGCGTCTTGGATTGCGGTTAAGATTGCCCCCAAATTGGGCGACAAAAACGAGAGTGTCGACCACCTTGAGCTGCCTAAATGGTTGCACATTTTCCACGACAGTATTGCCGCAACCGCGATTGTGATGACGCTATTTTTCGGCATTATTTTGCTCTCATTTGGTTTAGACAACCTGCAAGCAATGGCGGGAAAAACCCATTGGTCTATCTACATTCTGGAAACTGGCCTTAAATTTGCGGTAGCGATTCAAGTTATCGTAGCGGGTGTGCGTATGTTCGTTGCCGAACTGTCTGAAGCCTTTAAAGGTATCTCAGAGCGCGTCATTCCTAACGCGGTTTTAGCCATTGACTGCGCCGCTATCTACGCGTTCTCACCTAACGCCATGGTGTTTGGTTTTATGTGGGGCGCGATTGGTCAATTTACGGCGGTGCTGGCCATGCTCGCTTTTGATGCACCGATCATGATCATTCCCGGCTTTATCCCGATGTTCTTCTCCAACGCGACCATTGGTGTTTTTGCCAACCACTTTGGCGGCTGGCGCGCGGTCATGAAGATCTGTTTTGTGATGGGTATAATCGAAGTCGTTGGCTCAGCATGGGCCATTCACATCTTCAACCAATACGGCACCGAATTCAGTGGCTGGATGGGCATGGCCGACTGGGCGCTAGTCTTCCCGCCAATCATGCAAGGCTTATCCGTCTCAAAACTGTTCTTCTTTGTGCTGATTGCATTGGCTGGTGTGTACATGTTCTTCGCCTCTAAAAAACTGCGTGAAGAGGAAGATGCACAAGGTTTGGTGAACATCAGTGACGATCCAGAAGTCATCGCCGCCGTCGAACAAGCACTGAAAGTCAGTGATGGCGTGCGCCCGGTCAGCATTTTAGCCGTGTGTGGCAATGGGCAAGGCTCCTCAATGATGATGAAGATGAAAATCGGTAAGTATCTGGAGAAAAAAGGCATTCCACACGTGATGGATTCCTGCGCAGTGTCTGATTATAAATCTAAGCTCGCCACCACCGACATCATCGTCTCATCAAAACATCTCTCTGGTGAGATGGAGCCCGGAGAAGGCAAATTTGTGCTCGGCGTACAAAACATGCTGAATCCGAACTCTTTTGGTGATGAGCTGCTCGATATCATCGATAAAAACTTTGTCACTTTGAAATAGCTATTTACTACAAAACGATAAGTACAAAAACAACAATAGGTGCCAGACGCACTGGCACCCACTCTGGAGATAGAACTATGGGACTGAAACAATCACTGATCGACAATGACTCCATTCAATTAAATGCCCAAGCGAGCACTTGGCAAGAGGCGATCAAAATCGGTACGGATAGGCTGATCAAATCAGGAGCCATCCACCCCTGCTATCACGATGCCATCATCAGCAGCGTTGAACAATTAGGCCCGTATATAGTCATCGCGCCGAATCTTGCCCTGCCTCATGCTCGTCCTGAAAATGGCGTGATCAGAACCGCCTTTGCTTTAGTGACGCTACAAACGCCTGTCTACTTTGACGGCGAAGATGAACCAGTCGATGTGCTGATCACCTTGGCTGGTAGCTCGTCTGATCAGCATATGGAAGGATTAATGGAAGTAACCCAAGTGCTGGATGATGAAGAGAGCGAGACTGGCGTTGATCTCGATAAACTGCGCCGTTGTCGTACTCCGCAGGATGTTTACCAAGTAATTGATGAAGCGTTAGCGGCACAATTGGTCGAGTGAGGATGTCATGTATAGCGAACTAAAACAGCGAGTATTTGCGGCAAATCTTAAGCTTCCCCAATACGGTTTAGTCACTTTCACTTGGGGCAATGTATCAGAAATAAACCGCGAGAAGGGCGTCATCGCCATCAAACCTTCCGGCGTAGAATACGATGTGATGAAAGTCGATGACATGGTGATCGTTGATCTTAGCGGCGCGATTGTGGAAGGCACACTTAATCCATCCAGTGATACCGCCACTCACCTCGAACTCTATAAAGCTTATCCAGAGATCGGCGGCGTGGTACACACCCATTCGCGCAGTGCCACTATTTGGGCGCAAGCGGGCATTGACATTCCTGCTTTAGGGACCACTCACGCCGATTATTTTTACGGTGACATCCCCTGCACACGCAAACTTTCTTGCGATGAAATCGCTGGCCAATATGAGAAAAATACCGGCCTTGTGATCATCGAAGAGTTCAAACATCGTCGCATTGATCCGATGGCGGTGCCAAGCGTGATTGTCGCCGGGCATGCTCCTTTCTCTTGGGGCAAAGATGCTAACGATGCGGTTCATAACGCCGTCGTCTTGGAGGAGATTTCCGCCATGGCGCTGGCGACTCGTTCGCTCAACAGTGGCATCAAAATTCAACCGGAATTATCCGATAAACACTATCAACGTAAGCATGGTGATAACGCTTACTACGGCCAAAGGTAGCGGCTATGTATAAAGTTCTCGCGCTCGATCTTGATGGCACGGTGTTGACTGATGAACACACCATTCATCCTCAGCTAAAGCGAGCGATTCAACAAGCGCAGCAACACTGCCACGTGGTGATCGTGACTGGCCGTCACCACACGGCGGCTAAACCCTATTATCAAGAATTGGGGCTCACAACCCCCATCATCTGCTGCAACGGCACTTATGTGTATGACTACCAAAATGAAAAAGTGCTCAAGCACAATGCCATCACCAAGCACGATGCATTGACCTTTCTCGCTTTGGCTAAAGAGTTTCAAATGAAACTGGTGATGTATGTGACCGACGCGATGACCTAT
Source organism: Vibrio sp. V12_P9A6T4 (assembly GCF_963874835.1). NCBI lineage: Bacteria > Pseudomonadati > Pseudomonadota > Gammaproteobacteria > Vibrionales > Vibrionaceae > Vibrio > Vibrio sp. V12_P9A6T4. Next base: position 137,779 of record NZ_CAWNJO010000038.1, read on the forward strand.
TCCAAGCGTAGCCCAATCGCCTACATGCAAGCGTTAGAAAAATGGGCCAACCAGTATCCACCGACGGCACAGCCCAAAATCGAGCAAATTGACTCGTTTCGTCACCGCGTCGAGCAAGAAACGTTTATTTGGAAATTTGTAGTTGAAGGGCTACCGAGTTCCGTTGAACGCCTTGCCCAACAAGCTTGGGTACAAGAGACATTCAACGGTGAGCGTTCATGGTCGAATCGCGTCGACTTTGCTGCCAAAGGCAACAGTAAAGGTCAGCGCTTGGCTGAATATGTGCAATCGCTCGGCTACCACGCTAATCACGTGTTGGCTGTCGGCGATAACCATAACGACATTTCAATGCTCGACTACGCCGGGCTCGGTGTGGCGATGCTCAATGCCGACGATACGGTGAAATCCCACGCCAAACTGATTTGTACAACCGATAACAATCACGACGGGCTCGCCCGTTTGATCCGTGACAAAATTCAAGGATAACTCTCATGACTAAACCAATGATCCAAATCGCTCTCGACCAAACTGACCTTATTTCTGCCATCGAAGTGGCAAAAAACGTAGCAAGCTTTGTGGATGTCATCGAAGTGGGCACCATCCTCGCCTTTGCTGAAGGCATGAAAGCCGTCAAAACGTTACGCCATAATCACCCTGACCATATTCTAGTGTGCGATATGAAAACCACCGATGGCGGTGCTATTTTGGCGCGGATGGCATTTGAAGCTGGCGCAGATTGGATCACCGTTTCTGCCGCAGCGCATATCGCCACCATCAGCGCGTGTAAGAAAGTCGCCGATGAACTGGATGGCGAAATCCAAATCGAAATTTACGGCAACTGGACCTTTGCTGATGCACAAGCGTGGATTGACCTTGGTATCACTCAAGCCATTTATCACCGTTCAAGAGATGCCGAACTGGCCGGTATTGGTTGGACAAGCGAAGATGTTGAGAAGATGCGAACTCTATCCGATATGGGGCTTGAACTTTCCATCACAGGTGGCATCGTGCCAGATGATCTCTATTTATTTGAAGGCATTAAGGCCAAAACGTTCATTGCGGGGCGTGCATTGGTCGGTGAAAAAGGTCGCGTCACTGCCGAAGCACTGCGCAGTCAAATCGATCGTTTTTGGTGCTAGGAGGCCGTATGTATCAGCATTTGCCACGCCAACGTATCGGGTTGTATGAAAAAGCACTCCCCAATCATTTCAGTTGGGAAGAAAAGCTCGCCACAACGAAAGAGCTAGGGTTTGATTTTTTAGAGATATCCGTCGATGAGTCGGATGAACGTCGTCAACGCTTAGACTGGGATGATGCAACCATCTATCAGCTACGAAGATGGTGTGAGCAATACCAAATCCCGCTGCAATCGATGTGCCTAAGTGCACACCGCAAGTTTCCTTTTGGCTCGTCAGACCCCGCCATTAGAGAGCAAGCCATTCTGCACATGGAGAAAGCGATTACCTTAGCTTACAAACTGGGCATTCGCACCATCCAACTCGCAGGCTATGATGTCTATTACGAACCCGCTAATAAAGAAACTCATCAACGTTTCATTGAAGGCATGCAGCTTGCCGCCAAACTGGCCGAGCGTGCTGGCGTGATGCTGGCAGTGGAGATCATGGATACCAGCTATCTTAATTCACTGAGCAAGTTCGAAATACTAAAGCGGGAAGTACCCTCCCCTTATTTTATGGCGTATCCAGATGTAGGCAACATTTCAGGTTGGAACTACGATGTGTGTACTGAATTGGCACTTGGTATGCCACACATTACTCAGATCCACCTTAAAGATACCCATTGTGTTACCTCTAGTTCCACGGGCCAATTTCGAGACTTGGTGATTGGTGAAGGAGAAGTCAATTTCGATGCTATTTCCCAAACGCTGAAAGAGGCAAACTGTGTTGTGCCGATGGTGATCGAAATGTGGGCGCAAGATGAACATTGGAAACAAAATATTCGTGTTGCGCAGCATCGGCTAAATCAAGCCTGCGATGCCGCTGATTCGCCTCGTTTATTCAACCTATAGCTCATTTATTCAACCTATAAATTGTGCTCGGGTGCATCTTTTATGCATCCTTCATCCTCATATTGGATAATGCCGCGCCCTCTCCCCCATGAGCGCGGTAGCTTTTCTTGGCAAATATTGACATCACCAACACAATCGCGCAGAGTTGCTTTTTGATAACGCCCCGATGCATAACACTCTGAGAACCAATGAAATTACTTCACTTACAACTCTTCTGGTATGAAAAGCATCACACCCTTTTAGAAATGGAAGCGCTCCCTACGCTCACCCCAATCCAAGAACAAGCACTGGCAGAGTGGGTTAAGTGTCGACGCAAAATATTAAGCTTTGAGGCTCACCAGCATACTTGGGTAAAAGTGAATGTAGACGGTTTTTCTTCCGCTTTGCATTTAAAGCCTAATGGCACGTTGGTCGAGCGAGATCTGTTTGGTGAAAAAACACTGCAAGGATTATGGAAAGTCATCGACGGTTTCTTATTTATCAAAGTGATCAGCGGTGAATTTATTGTCGAATATCAGATTGTTGGCAATAACGAACAGAGCATTCACTGCGGTATTGAGTACATCAACGGCCGAGTCAGTACCTACAGCAAATTTATTCAAACCAAATAAGCTTTGTGACCCACGGGAAAAAATGAGATGTATGTTGAACAAGATATCAACAACCTTGTGAATCCATCGGCAAACTGTGGCACACTCGACATAAATGCAGACTCGGTTCATCACGGTTTATGGAAGAGTACTTAAAACGAATCAAGCAGCTTGAAGAGCAAGTTGAGCATCTCAAAAAAGAAAACAGCTCTCTTGAAGAAAAACTGAATGCGACGCTAGAAGGCACTGGACTTTGTCTTTGGGAACAACACATTCCTAGCGGAACCCTTAAAATATTCAATAGAGAATGGGGTGATATGCTTGGCTATCAATCACACGAGCTAGACGCCACCGTCGACATTTGGAAAAGCAAGCTCCACCCCGATGATTATGACTTAGCCGTGGGCGCTTTTGAGGACCATTTGAATGGCAAGGCTGACACCTATCAGGTCATACACCGGATGATCCGCAAAGATGGAGGTCAAAGCTGGGTGTCGGATCGCGGCCGAATCGTTGAATATGATGAGAATGGAAAGCCGCTGCGCATGATGGGCACCCACACGGATATTACCAATGAAAAACATTATGAATTAGAACTCTCCAAACTCGCCGCGCAAGATCCATTAACCAACCTATTAAATCGAAAGGCGTTAGAAACTAAGTTTGACGAGATGAATGATCTTGTCGAACACCCTGCGGCACTGATTTTTATCGATTTGGATGACTTTAAAACCGTCAATGATCATCTTGGGCACCAAGCTGGGGATTTCGTGCTGCTCCAAGTTTCTCAATGGCTTCAAGAAAATGCGCCTCAACCATCATCGATTGCTCGTTTGGGCGGCGATGAGTTTGTCCTCTTGTGCATCAATCAAAGCACAGAAACGTTAAAGCAGTTTATCGACAGTTTGCTCACCAAAGCCTATTCACCACTAAAATTAAGCCATGGAGAAGTGCAAATTGGCTTTAGTATTGGTGTTTGCCAATTCACAACCTCAATGCATACTTTTGAAACCTTATATGAATTGGCCGACCAAGCAATGTATCAGGTGAAGAAAAATGGCAAAAATGGCGTTGAGTACATCAATCTTAGCCAATAGCAGGCAAAAACACTTCCCCTAACATACATCTCACCGAACCACCGCCAATATCCTCAATGGTCTTCACATTACACGGCAGTAACTTACCGTGACTGGCTAGCTGCGCACGCTGCGCCGGCGAAAAGGCATCAAACGCCGATTGTGACATAGCGATCACTTTATCCCCTGCCGCCGTTTCTAATTGTAAAATGTTGCCGCAGAAACAGTTCATCTGCTCAAGTGAAATTGAGATGATCTGTTTATCTTTAGCCAGTGATTTAACCACAAAACGACGTTCAAACTCCGGGATCACTTCATCGCAAATCACGCAGAATGCTTCACCAACCGCCATCATCACATTGGTGTGATAAACCGGTTGGCCTGAAGGCAACGCCGTTTGAAAAGAGACCACGCGATCATAACCGATACGTTTGGCGTACTCCTCTAGCACTTCACGGTCGCAGCGCTGTGACAACGCCGAATAGATGGTTCGATTAAGGTGATCCATCACCATCACACCGGTGCTTTCAAGATAAGCCTGCTGGTCTTGATACGCGAGCAACGAATCTTGCGCCAATATCTTGCGGCCTGACAAAGTAAGGGCTTCAACCAACGCTTGTGGGCGCACTTCTTGCTGTCGATTTTTACAAGCCATCGGAAAGGTAAACAAGGTTCCCTCTGGCGTAGTGCTAAACCAGTTATTGGGAAAGACGGCATCTGGCGTTTCCACTTCAGATAATGGGTAATCAAACTCCACTACTTGTACGCCTTCGAGACGCAGTGTCTCAACCATGCTTTGATATTCGGCCATGGCTTGGATGCGAACTTGTTCGGTACTCAATGCAACTTGGTGTTGAAATTCATTATCTTGTGCCGTTTGAGCGTTAAATTTGAACTCTTTTGGCGGCACCATTACGACACAATTGGCATTTTGTACCGTATTCACGGCTGGCTGTGTGATCACTTGTTCCTGCAACATCATAGAAACTTTCCCTTCTACTCACTTTAGGCCAATTGTAAGCATAATGTTAAAACAACATTGACTGAATTTTGGGTTATTTCATCGAATAACTCCTATTAATTACTGAGAAAACTATTTTTCACATTAAAAATTACGGCAAAATCCTCATCACACCTAAAAATATTCACCCTTATTCAAAAAATATTCACAGTAAAAACTCACTTAAAAGTAACGCAACTCGTTTATGGTTCTCTTATCGTCGATAACGATATTTTACTCGCTTCACTTTTTCACCCGATGGACGTTACTGACCATTCGAGCCGATGCTTGCGGCATTAACCACCGTATTAATCAGGCGCCGTTTTCTAGAGCCAAACGCGAAAAGTAATCCGCCACTTATGTTGTGATTTCGTTATACTTCTGTTCGGCTTACTCCATCATTTGCTCCCCTTATAGGAGTTCAACGTTAGATTCTCGCGTTCTAGGCTTTTGGTCTCTCATACTTTAGCGAGAATTGGCATAAGGATTTTCGATGTATAAAAAATTTGAAAGCTTTACCCAAGCCTTTCCCAAAGAGGAACCCAAACAGCCTCCTGCGACCTTATGGGCCTTTTGTCGTTACTACACGCGCGGCTTTGAAAAACCACTCATTTTAATGGCGTTAATCAGCACGTTAATTGCCGTTGTTGAAGTATCACTGTTCGGTTTTATGGGCCAACTGGTGGATTGGCTCTCATCCAGTAACCCAGAGACTTTCCTAACTGAGAACCGAGACACCTTGATCGGTTTATCTATTTTGGTACTCGTGATCATGCCACTTTTGATTGGCATCTATTCACTGTTGATCCACCAAACTATGCTCGGCAATTATCCCATGTCGATCCGTTGGTTAGCGCACCGTTATCTGCTCAAGCAAAGCCTCTCTTTTTACCAAGATGACTTTGCGGGAAGAATTGCCACTAAAGTGATGCAAACGGCGTTATCCATCCGCGAAACAGTGATGAAGACTTTGGATGTGTTTGTCTATGTGTCAGTCTATTTCACTGCGATTGTGGTGATGTTGGCGCAAGCAGACTGGCGTTTAATGGTGCCGATGCTCGTCTGGCTCGCGGCCTACATTTGCATTCAACTTCACTTTGTACCACAGCTTAAAAAAGTGGCATCAGAACAAGCCGATGCTCGCTCAACCATGACAGGGCGCATTGTCGATAGCTACACCAATATTGCCACGGTCAAATTGTTCTCACACACCCGCCGAGAAACCGACTATGCCGAACAAGGCATGGAGAGCTTTTTAGACACAGTTCACCGCCAAATGCGTTTAGTGACTGGCTTTAACCTGTGCGTTGAACTCGCTAACTATATTTTGGTGTTCGTGATTGCGGCGACTTCGATTTATCTATGGATGCAGAGTGCCATCAGTATTGGTGCAATCGCGATTGCGATCAGCCTTTCATTGCGCATTAATGGCATGTCGAAATGGATCATGTGGGAAGTCGGTGCACTCTTTGAAAACATGGGCACAGTCGTGGATGGCATGAAAACCCTCTCGAAACCGATCACCATTGAAGATAAACCCAACGCAAAACCGTTGCAGGTTGCACAAGGTGGCATCGAATTTGATGACGTGAGTTTCCACTATGGCGAGAATAAAGGCGTTATTAACCATTTAAACCTGACCATTAAACCGGGTGAAAAAGTGGGTTTAGTAGGGCGTTCTGGCGCTGGAAAATCAACTTTAGTCAATTTACTGCTTCGTTTTCATGATGTTGAAGGTGGGCAAATTCGCATCGATGGGCAAGCGATCAATGACGTCACCCAAGATTCGTTGCGCAGCAAAATTGGTATGGTGACGCAAGATACTTCACTGCTGCATCGCTCGATCCGCGATAACATTTTGTATGGCAACCCTGATGCAAGTGAAGAACAACTGCTGCAAGCCACCCGACAGGCACACGCACATGAGTTTATCGAAACACTCACCGACCCATTTGGTAACCTAGGCTATGATGCGCAAGTGGGCGAGCGCGGCGTAAAACTGTCTGGCGGCCAGCGCCAGCGAATTGCTATTTCCCGCGTGCTGTTAAAAGATGCGCCACTATTGGTACTCGACGAAGCCACATCCGCACTCGACTCCGAAGTGGAAGCGGCAATTCAAGAGAGCTTAAATGAGCTGATGCAAGGCAAAACCGTGATTGCCATTGCTCACCGTTTATCAACCATTGCCGCAATGGACAGGTTGATTGTACTCGATAAAGGTAACGTCGTTGAGCAAGGCACCCACCAAGAGTTGATCGCTCAAAACGGCATTTATGCACACCTATGGGCGCACCAAACGGGTGGCTTTATCGGTTGCGACGACGTTGAGATTGCTTAATGGTTTATCAACGGAGTTTGCGCTCCGTTGATGCTTCCACAATTGACTCTTTTTCCTTAGAATTCGCCCATTCCCTTTATTTAACTAGATTTGGATTATGAACAAGAGCTTACTCACTAATATCATTGCGCTAGCGCTCCTTGCAGCGGGCTATCAACTGGATAACACCATTGCGCTGTATGCGGGCTTATTTGCCTTTTCTGGCGCAATCACCAACTGGCTTGCGATTCACATGCTGTTTGAAAAAGTGCCCGGACTCTATGGCTCGGGTGTGATACCTGCTCGCTTTGAAGAGTTCAAAACCGCAATCAAGAGCCTGATGATGGAGCAATTTTTCACCCAGTCCAATATTGACCGCTTCCTCAGTAAAGAGATGACGGGCAGTAAAACGTTGGATCTTGAGCCTGTGATTGCCAAAGTTGACTTCAACCCAACCTTTGATTCTTTGGTCGAAGTGATTGCAAACTCTCCATTTGGCGGCATGCTGGCGATGTTTGGTGGAACCGACGCGCTACAACCACTCAAGCAACCGTTTGTCGAAAAAATGCAGCAATCTATGATTGATATCAGCCAGAGCGATAGCGTTAAACAAGCGCTCAAAGAGCAGTTAGAAGCTCCTGAGATGATTGAAGAGATCACCGCTAACATCGAAAACATCATCGATCAACGTCTCAATGAACTCACGCCTAAATTGGTGAAAGAGATGGTACAGAAGATGATTAAACAGCACCTTGGCTGGTTGGTTATTTGGGGTGGAGTATTCGGTGGTTTGATTGGTGTGGCTTCCTCCTTCTTTGCCTGATTGCCGTTACTTATGTGATTGTAAAATGTGATTACAAAAAAGCCAGCACGTTTAAATGTGCTGGCTTTTTTATGATGACTCGTGACCCATTAACAGAGATGAAGACGCGTTAATAGTGGTTTTAATTTAGGGTGATCTAAGGGGTACACCTTGGGTATCACAAGGTAAATCATGCTGACAAACAGCAAGGAACCGTATAAATCAACCGGACGATGCATCCCTAACCATAAGCGGCTAAAGGCGACCCCACAGGCCCAAAGCAGTAGACCTGCCGCAAAGATATAGCGCTTTTGTTCAATAAACAGACCACCAAAGAAAGCCAGACAAATAGCAGCGAAGATCGTATGGCCAGAAGGAAATGAATAGTCCTTTTCACCCTGCCAATGACGTAAACGCCAGTCACTGACTTGGGTTGCGATGTCGGTCATCACACTTTCTTTTTGTAATTCACTCAATTTATAAAAATGCGCAGGGTTTGGAATAAGCAGTTGATGCGTCATCAATTCAGTGTACGGGCGCGGGCTTTCTGTCAAATGTTTTAAACCCGTTTTGGCAGCCATACCAATCACCAATAACAAGCCAATTTGAATAATGCGGTTAAGCAGTTCAATGCGGGAAGTCGCTGTCCGTGTTGCCAAAAAAGCCAACAAAGCAAAGGTAAAACCAAAGCCTTGCCAACCGGCCGAATCGGTTAAATAGGTAAAAAATGCACCGACGCCCTCGCTCACTGGCGTGGTCAAATCAATCGAAGACCCAACCAATGAGATGGGAACTAACAGCAACGAGAACAAAGCTAAGAGTACTAAGCCCGATTTTTTGATTTGGATTTGCTTTTTCACGCTCAATAGACACCGCTGGATTATTGAAGATCAACATAATAACGGACGACACGCAAAGAACGTATCAAGCGATTGTCAATTTGAGGGAAAATAATCGCCCCGATCTCACCCTTTTTACTTATTTTCCTGACACAAAGAATTCATGCATAACGTGTAGGAAAGGCAAACCAGACCATGTCCTGCCCAACCGAAACAACGTCTTCTTTCGTGCAAGATAGGAGGCGCCAAGAACGTGAATGAATGATGGCAACAGCGTTGACCGACAGCAGGAATGTTAAAAAGGGAGCCGCAGCTCCCTTCAGAGGAAAATGATCAGGGCTTATGCGCCAATCACCCCGCCGTCTTCACGAGTGATCATCATAATGGTCGAACGCGGCTTGGTGGTTCCGCCGTATGGGAAATGCGATGGCGCTTCATCTTCCCCAGGGTGTTGAACGCCAACAAACATGGTTTTTTGATCCGGTGAAAAAGTTAACCCTGTTATTTCACAAGCAATCGGCCCAGTTAGGAAACGTTTCACTTCACCAGTAATTGGATCCCCGCACAACATTTGGTTGTTGCCTTGCCCAGCAAAATCCCCTTTGTTGGAATAGTTGCCATCGGTTTGAATCCACAAGCGACCCGCTTTGTCAAAGCCGATACCATCAGGGCTGTTGAACATGTTGTCTGCTGAGATATTGTCGCTGCCCGCATAGAGATCGCCTTTATGTACCGTTGGGTTGCCCGCAATCAAGTACAGATCCCATGCAAACACAGTACTAGTGTGATCCTCATTGGCTGGCATCCAGCGCAGAATCTGGCCATAGTTATTCTTAGCGCGAGGGTTAGGACCACCAACAGGTTGCCCCTCTTTACCTCGGTTTTTATTGTTGGTCAGTGTACAGAACACGTGCTTATTATCAGGGTGAATCGCAACCCATTCAGGACGATCCATTGTCGTAGCACCCACTTGAGTCGCTGCGCGGCGAGCAAAAATCATCACTTCTGCTTGGTCCTTAAAACCATTTTCTGGCGTTAAACCATTTTTACCAAAGGTCAATTCAAGCCACTTTCCTGAACCTTTCAGCTCTTGCTCATTCATATCAAACTTAGCAACAAAGAGGGTTCCTTCTTCCAATAAGTTGCGATTCGCCGCATCGTTACCAGCTTGGTAGCGATTTTTTGAAACGAATTTGTATAGATGTTCACCGCGTTCATCATCGCCCAGATAGACCACAGCATGGCCATCTTTATTGAGTGTAAGCGCCGCATTTTCATGCTTGAAACGACCTAACGCCGTGCGTTTGAGTGGCGTCGATGTTGGATCGTTCGGATCAATTTCCACCACCCAGCCAAAACGGTTTGGCTCATTGGGATTTTTCGCAACGTCAAAACGCTCATCATGTTGGTGCCATTGATAATCACTGGGTTTGGCTTCAATACCATAACGCTTATGATCAGCCGTTAACTTCACGCCATCTTGGTTACTACCAAAGAAATCATCAAAGTTCTCCTCACACGTTAAGTATGTCCCCCACGGCGTTTGACCATTCGCACAATTGTTAAAAGTTCCCAGTGGATTTAAGCCCTTAGGATCAGTGGCGGTTTTCATTAGCGTATGGCCTGCAGCTGGCCCAGTGAGCAGCATTGGTGTGTTTGCCGTGATACGACGGTTACGCTTCCCTGCGCGGTCAACCGTCCATTGGCCATTTTTGTGCATCACTTCAACGACGGTAACGCCGACCGCAGCTTGCGCTTTACGCACATCATCTGCTGTCATCGATTTGCCTTTGTGATCAAACAAGTATTCGTAATTGGTGTATTCATTATTAATCGCAAGCACACCGCGATCATCCGAAATTGGGAAGAAGCTCATGCCATCAGTGTTATCACCAAATTGAAGCTCTTGTGCTCGTGAATCTTGTTTACCACTTTGGTCAAACTCAGGAGCATCAACAGAAATAGGGTCACCCCATGAAATCAACGGAGTCGCTTTGTACCCTTTAGGCACAATGACTTTATCAGCCGTTGATGCTGGAATAGCCTCAAAGTTGAGCAGTGAAGAGCTCGACTTTGCCGCCACAGCCTTAGCAACTGGATTTAAAGATAAAAACGCGCCTGCACTGACTGCCGCACTACCCGCCATAAAACGGCGGCGAGAGAGTCTCGCTTCGATCATTTCACTAAATTGAGACTCTTGCTCATCACGCTTCCACATGTTTGCTCCTTGACTTTACTTGTCTTGTTATTGGATTTTGCAAGCAGCTTAGCGGTCTATCGTGACAAATAAGTTAAATTTACATTGCTTAACGGTGACAGTGAGTTAAAAAATAAAATCTATGCGTTAGCTAAATAAGCCATTCAGCACAGCTGGGTCACCACAAGTATCACTCCAAATCGATATTTTCTAACCGACCTCGTCGAGAAAACAATACAACCGGCACCGCCATCAAGCTTGTCAATTGTCAATTGTCAATTGTCAAAACGGATAGTTTTTTGTTTTGTTTGGCAAGAGATGAATATTCATTTGATCATGCGCTCAAATCACACCTATTTTTTTACAGTTTTCTATTCTTAAACTAGGCTCAAGGTGCATATGGATGAATATGAACATCTAAGATCACTACATACCTTATACACAACGCAAAATACCTAACTCGACTGGAGTCTGTTATGAAATATTTTATTTGCCTGATCGCTTGTTTCTCCTTTTCCTCCTTTGCTAATGAGTTTGAAGGGGCGCTAAAAAACTTCATTGATACCAAGGTGGCTGAAATCATTGCTAATCCCGTTTTAATCCAAGCCATTAATGCTCAAAACGCTCAACACGCTAACCTAACTCAAATGCAAATTGATCAACTCGACAAGGATTGGCGTAGCCAAGTGGGCCAAACCGATGCTCCACTGATCAACAAACTGCTCTCTTCCCCCGCATCTTCTGAACTTAAATCGATTCAACAAGCTAGCAACGGGCTAATTACGGAGATCTTTGCTATGGATAACAAAGGGCTGAATGTCGCCCAAAGCGAGATTACTTCTGACTACTGGCAAGGAGATGAGGAAAAGTGGCAAGACACCTACCTTAAAGGTCCAAGCGCATATCTAATTGGTGAGATAGAAGAAGATGAGTCGACCCAAATGTTTCAGTCACAGATAAGCCACAGCGTGGTTGACCCTAGCTCAGGGAAAGTGATTGGTGCCATCACCATCGGCGTTAACGTAGAAGCTCTTTAACTCATTGATCAGGATTACTCTATATGAGACTTAGTATTAGTCGGTTGGTAGTGGCAAGTGCGTCGCTACTTAGCGTTGTATCGCTGATTGCTATTTCCTATGCTCTATGGTCGAAAAGTGCCACAGTGATGTACTCGCTGAGCGCTCAAACTTATCAACAAATGGCGGCTTCTCTAGCTGAAAACGTCGCCACTTCGGTGCGCTTTAACAAAGTAGAGAGCTTGGAAGAGCGGGTTAAAGTCGCTGTCGATAGCAGCAATAAAGAACTCAAACATATAGCGGTTTTCCTTGCAGATGGATCTTTATTCTATCAATTAAATGAGAAGTCCGTATCTCCTAGCGGAGTCAATATAAAAAATGCGCTGACCCAAGCATCAACCAACGCCATTATTATTGAACAAAGCACACAACACGTGATCATCATCAACCCATTAACGTCGGGCAAGGAAGCAAAATTGGTGGGTTACTTAGTTACTCAGTGGCAATTTGACAAGGTCAATGCCATTTCCAAGGAACTGGGGCTATGGGCCATTTCAATTGGCATAACCTTCGTGTTGATTACTTTTATTGGCTTGTTTTTTATTTTGAGGAGCGCTCTACTGCATCCTTTAAATCAGCTGAAAAACTTATGTGAATCATTGGCTTCTGGTCGGTGTGACCTCAAGCAACGAATTCCATTTAACAAAGATAACGAGTTAGGTGACCTTGCCACAGCAATCAATATGTTCATTGAAAAAGTGGAACACACCTTCCACCCTATTGAACAAAACATCTGCGATGTCACTGATGTTACGAAAGCTGTTGAACGACAAGTGAAGCAGCTAGAACACAATATCAATGGTCAGCAGCGGGAAATTGCGCAATCAGTACAAATTGGTGAAGGTGCTCGGCAAAGCATTGCGTCAGTCACCGAGAATATCAATACTGCGTCGCTGTCTTTACAACAAGCCGTTATTTCTGGGCAAGAAAGTCAACAACAACTTAAACATGCATTAAGTGAAAATAAAAACCTAGCAGAAAAGTCACAAGTAACAGCAAAAACCGCTGAGAGCCTAAATGCCCAGGTTGAAAAAGTCACCGATATCTTACAGATCATCCGTACGATCGCTGATCAAACAAACCTGCTTGCGCTCAATGCGGCCATTGAAGCGGCTCGCGCGGGTGAGAATGGTCGCGGTTTCGCCGTCGTGGCAGACGAAGTGCGTAACCTAGCGGAAAAAACATCCTCTTCAACCAACCAAGTGGAAGAGATCCTTACCGTGCTTAGTAACTTTTCGAAAGACTTGATCGGCTACATGGGGGAAAGTGTCAATGCATCAATGAGTTGCGTTGAAGCTATTGAAAGTAGTAACGAGTTAGTCAGCCAAGCGATCAAGGATGTTAATCAAGCGAATAACGCCAACCACTTAGCGGTCAATTCATCTGATGAGCAACTGTCACATGTTGAAGATTTGCTAACGCAACTGAGCAATCTTAATCAACATTCACTCGAACTACTTAATGACAGCAAAGTGATGAGCGATTGTAGTAAAGAGCTCTTCCAGAAAGCACAAGCCACTTCATTATCACTCAGCAAGTTTAGTGCTCATTAACCTAATACTAAAAACCGAACAACACACTTAGCATACTTCAAATAGTTGAGTTCCATAAAACAAAAACCCCAGACAACTGGGGGTTTTTGTTTGGTATATATGAGAATCAATATGTCACTACGCAGCGTGGATCACATCTGGTGATAAAGCACATAGCTCATCTAAAATTTCTTTGGTCTGCTTAGAATAAATCAATTTATCCTTCGCCCCCACCAGTTGGATAAGCTTTACCTTGCCCGAAAGCGCACATTGCCTTAACGTTCTTAGTACCATTTGGTTATCTAACGCGTTGTTCTCATCAACCCCCACTCCCGGAACTAAAGAGGCTAAATCAATCGTCACGATCAGTTGATCACAATGCTCTATGTAGTGACCTAATTGGCTTTTTAGTTGATTACGATGACGAAAACCACACTCATTCAGCGTTAACCAATCACAGTCTAAATCTTCTGCATACTCCCACACTTGGTTGGATTGATGCATTTCATCAATTCCAATACAAAATAGGCGCGTATTGTTATAGCGAGAGAGTGCAAAATGAAATGCAGAGCCAACTTGTAGGTCCAGCGTTTGTTTCAGCTCAAAATGATGTCCGATACTCACAATACCAACTTCGTCATTCTCAAAAGCCATCACTGGTAATGCATTGAGCAGCATTTCGTGACAATTCGCTAGCACGACGGGCACTGAGCTCAGTGCTAATTGATGACTCAAGGTATCTTGAAAACGGGTGGCATTTTTATCTTTGACGACTATATGTCCCGCATCAGAGTAACAAGGCGTGGATTGACTCTGATAGAGCCAATCTGATGCAAATTCAAGGCTCTGCTGAGCAAATTCAAACTCTACTTGAGACATTGGCTTTATCTGTTCACAGAGTGTCATGAACGTGAATGGATAAGCGGGTTGGCTCTGTGTACGACTCATACGGTAGCGTTTGAATAAACTTAGCATTATGAATTACCTTTCTGGTGGCAACGCTCTTGCTGCCTGTAATACATGTAAAATGATCCGCTGCTTGTTGGTTTCAACACGATGGGCTGGAGCCATCACTGAAATTGCGCCGATCAACTTACTCCCTTTCATTACGGGGGCACTAATTCCGGAAACGCCAGGATCAATTTCTGACGTGCTCACGGCGTACCCATTACGACGTATTTTTTCCAACTCTGTCTGCCATTTTTCCATTTGGTGGTCTTCACCAAAATAACGAAGAATTTTTTCACAGCGCGGAGCGGGTAAATACGCCAACATCACTTTAGATGAGGCACCTCGAAGCAGGGGTTGACTTTGACCCTGGACGAAGCTGCATCGAAGTGCCTGCATACTTTCTTTTTGGCTAACGCACAAGGCTCGGTATCCCACCGGAACCATGTATGCCGCCATTTCGCCTGTCTGTTTCTGTAATCGACTTAACACCGCATCGACTGCATCTAAATTGTGTTGACTCGTTTCATAACTGCGCATTAAAAGTAGAGCCGCCGAACCGATGATCAACGTTTTGTCGTGTGGGCTCTCTTCGATCAAGTTCCACTCTTTCAAAATCTTCAGATGTCGGTACAAACTACTCAGCGGAACTTGCAATTGTTCGCTCAAGGTTTTCGCTGATACTGGCTCTTCATTTACCGCCACTTGCATCAATAATTGCAGTGACTTTTCATTAACTTGGCTGGCCGATAATTTCGTTTCGTTCATGTTTTCTTTTTAGCCTCATTTATTCCACGCCTCAACTATGATTCTTATATATCGAGAATTTAAGATTAATAACAGACTTACTTTCTCATTAAGTGAGAAAACATAACAATCTGATCAAAAAAAGGCTCCGCAGAGCCTTTTGAACAAAAAAGAAACAACCGTTACGCTAATTTAAATGTCGCTACTTTTGCACTCAACTCTTCCGCTTGCTGCTTGAGTTCATTGGATTGGCTCAAGCTATCTTCTGCACCAATGACCAGTTGCTCCGTCACATCCTTGATAGAAGTAACATTTTGTGTAATTTCACTAGTCACATGCGTTTGCTCTTCGGCTGCCGTCGCAATTTGCGTCGCCATATCACTGATCAAGGCAACCGCTGCTTTAATTTCTTCAAGCGCACCGGATGCTTTATCGGCATCTTCCACTGAGTTCTCAGCGAGCGTTGAGCTGCTTTGCATCAACGATACCGCACGTTTAGTGGTTTCTTGCAGGGTATCAATGGTTGATTTTATCTCTTCGGTAGAAGTATGGGTGCGCTGAGAAAGCACACGGACTTCGTCTGCTACCACTGCGAAACCTCGGCCTTGCTCACCGGCTCGCGCAGCTTCAATAGCCGCATTCAGCGCAAGTAAGTTGGTTTGTTCTGCAATGCCTTGAATGGTTGCCAGTACGGTCGAAATCTCTTGCGCGTGTTGGTTTAGTGCGGCAATCACTCCACTGGCCTCACTCACTGATTTTGCCAAGTTATTGATCGAGCCTTTGGTATGAATCACCAAGGCATGTCCATTGTTGGTGCTGGTTGCCGAGTCTTGCGCTGCTCTTGCCGTTTGCTCTGCGTGAGAGGCTATCTCTTGCGTTGCCGACGCCATTTCAGTAACCGCAGTAGCGACCATCACAATTTCTTGCTGCTGGTGACTAAGCTCTGATGCCGATTGATTAGCGCGATGCGCGCCATGTTCTGATTGCGCTTCCAGTTGATGAGACTGGTGACGAATATGGCCAATAAGTTGTTGTAAGCTCTCCACAAAGGTATTGAAATTATTGGCTAGTTCGCCAACTTCATCACTATTTTCAACCTTAATGCGTTGCGTTAAATCGCCACTACCGTTTGCAATTTGTGCCAACGCTTGAGAAACATTATTCAAAGGACGGAACAAAATATTACACAATAAGTTGAACAGCAGAGTACAGAGTATGACCACAACGGCAGTAACAATGAGCTGGCTGAAGGTAGCTTCAGATAAAGGTGCGATGAGCGAATCGTGATTGATGACCACAACAGTACTGAGATTCGTTCCGTTGATGCTTCGAGCGTAGAGAACATACTCCTCACCTCGAATATCCACCAATAAATCGCTGCTTTTCGCAATCGCTTGGCGGATATCAGCGAAATTTAAACCCAGATCAGAAACACTTTTATTGAGCAGCTTAGTATCACTATGGGTAAAAATATTGCCTTTATCGTTAGCAATAAACATATATCCCTCACCCGGCAAAATAACTTGCTTCATGCTGTTGAGGATGTCAGTAATTTCTACGTCGGCGCCTAAAACGACTTGTTGGCCATTTAAATTCAGTGCCTTACCTAATGAAACCACATTAGCGCCCGTTGCCGCAGCAACGGTTGGGTTATCCATAAACACTTTTGATGGGTTTGCTTTAGCGTTTGTATACCAGCCCCATTTGCGCGGATCATCGTTCCCCGGCGGCAAGATGACACCATTAGCGTTGTTTTGCGAACCGTCGGGGTAAGCAAGAAATACGTTGTCAAACGCTGCAGAATCTCGAACTTGTTTTAAATGTGTCACGATGGCTTGTTTCTCGGCATCTTGCGACAGCGAGGTTAAAGCACGCTCTTTCGACAGTAACCAGTCCGTCACATACTGGTTATAAGAAGCGGTGGTACTTTGTAATCGTTGTTCAACATCAATATCTAATCGCTCCAGTGCAGCTCGATACGACAATGCTTCAACGAGTAATCCCCCAAGAATAATGGCAGCGCTGGCTGAAATCGCCAGTTTATTTTTTAACGACATTTTTTTAAACATAGGTAGACCTATTTGTAATAGTAATTTAACTCAAACCGATAGAATTCTCGATCAATTGGACATTATAATTTCAAGCCTCGAAATAAAACTTGAAGCGGTCCACGTCTTTGTCATTGCTCACAAAGGACTACAAAATAGCATAGTGCATTTAACACATTTATATCATGTTAGTCAGAGAGTTGATTACTCATCACTTTGGAACTAACTTCTAATTTTGAGTGAATTTTTCTGGTCTAACCTTTTCTATCCTCATCATAGTAACCGCAGGAAGTAGGCGAAAAAAAAGAGAACAAACGCTCTCTTTTGGATTAAGCTTAACCAGAAACTTATCGGGTCAACAGTGACTTCAATGAAAGTTCATCAGTACTATAGAGCTTGTGGCTAATCCAGTAACTGGCGATACCAATCATGATATACACAAATAAATTACCCCAACCAGCACCTTCGAAAGCCGTGAACATGTTTGAAGAAGTCATTAACTGCAACGGCAAGTTGAAAATCGCGTGGTAAAACTCCCCTACAATGTCAGAATTCAGCATAACAATCGAGATCCATTTAAGCGCGAAACCGCCCACGAACATCACAAGGATCGGCGAATTAAATATCTGTGAAATAACTAAAGTAAAGCAGGCTAATGGCAGCATCGTCACAGCAATCACCCACATGATATTGAGGTAATTCAACCAGTGTTGAACGGCATATCCTAGAGAACGTTGTTCAAATAATAGGGCTAAACGGTTTTCTGTCGCTAAGTTAAGCCCCCACAGCAGAACGTCCGCACAAATGACTAACACGGAACAGACCACAGGGATTGCAAATAAGCCAAACCCCAGTTTCACTATGTGGGTCATATTGTTCGTCACTGGCATGCTGCGCCAGAACATAGAGCTTCCCTCTTTACGCTCCTTGCGGAATGTTCTGGGGAAATAGAGTGAACTGAGCATTAGCGAAATAAAACCAACAAGCATGATGATAAATGTGTTGAAATCATCCACAAATTCAATATGGACATCACTGATGTCGCCACCAGATTCCATCTCCAAAAACAAGTTATGCAGTGTATTGTTCATTAACAAACTGATGAACAATAGGGTTCCGCATACCAATAGAAACAAAGGAATACGCGTAACATTTTTGTTTTCAATCAGCTCTTTTTCAAGCATATAAATACTGGGGTGCATTATGCGTTCTCCTTCTGCAAGGCAAGAAATAGTTCAGCAAGTTTTACACTGTAAATAGAACCAAGCCCTTCAACGGCTTGACGGTGTTCTGAAGTCAACAACCACTTTGTTGTTCCCAAGCTTGGCTGAGATGCCAAAGGACGATAGGTTTGGATAACGTCTTGATGTGCGTTACTGGCCTCTAGAACAAAATACCCTTGTGTAATCACCTCCATTGAGTCTTGCAGCACGACCTTACCTTGCTTCAAGATCAGCACATCCGTTAGCAAATGTTCAATTTCCGATACTTCATGACTAGCAATAATCAAGGCACGCTCACCATCATGGAACCATTCTAGTAAGTGACGATAGAAGGTATCACGGTAGATTAGGTCCAAACCAAGAGTTGGCTCATCCAAAATCAGCACTTTGGTATCGGTGGCAATCACAATGGCTAAATGCAGTTGTACTTTCATCCCTTTTGATAAAGTACGAATTTTACTTGATAAACGAATGTTGGTTTGTGCAAGGACTTGCGTGGCCTTGTCTAACGAGAAACTGGGATGCACGCCTGACGTATAACGCAAAATTTGTTTAACCGTCATCCAATCTGGCAACACATTGACGTCTGAAATGTAGGAAAGATGCGCCATCACTTGCGCATGTTCCGTAATCGGATTTAAGCCTTGGATCAAAATGTCACCTTGATAATGGTGAGCACCGAGTAACGACTTAATTAAGGTCGACTTGCCCGCACCATTATGTCCGAGCAAACCGAGCACCTGTCCTGCGTAGAGCTTAAAGCTCACATTCTGCAGAGCTTCCGACTCGGCATGCTTTGCGTACTGTTTAGATACACCGTTGACTTCGACTAATGGATTCATTGGTCACCTTCAATATGCTGTTGTAGTTGGTTGATAAAATCCTCAAGCGGCATCGCCAATAGCTTGAGTGTTTGTGCAATTTCTGGGATCTGTTGCTCTAAAAAGTGCTGCTTTTGTTTCGCCTGTAATTGCGCTAGCGCTCCTTTCGCGACATACATACCTTGACCTCGTCTTTTTTCAACAATGCCTTCGTCAACAAGCAGTTGATAGCCTTTCATGACAGTTAAGTGATTGATTTTCATATCTGCCGAAACGGTTCTTACCGAAGGCAACGCACTATCTTCTAGCCAAATACCTTGTAGGATCTGCTCGGTAATTTTGTCGGCTAGCTGACGGAATATGGGTTGGTTATCTTGCCAATCTGTCACAATTTCATACCGATATAGTGTTATACACATATATAACACTAAAGCAAAAATATTGAATTGCAAGTGATGAATGAAAAAACACAGAAAGACGCACAAAAAAAGCCTCGCACTGGAGCGAGGCTTGAAGTGATGTTTTGCAATAAAAAGCTTATTAAACCCGTTAGCTTATTAAAGCAGTTGGTTTATTAAGGCAATCAGTTTGTTGAACAACTCGCAGGACCAATCTCTTTCCATACTCCCCACACACCAGTAGTCGATGGGTTTTCGCCAGTTGTCCACCACTTGGCTTCCCATACTTTACCAGCCCAAGAAACTTGTTGACCGCCAGTATAAACCGCTGATTTATCCCATAAGTTGCTGCAAGTGTCACCACCACCAGAATCTTTCTTAGCCACGATAACCGATGCACTTGCAGAGGCCGCCGCTTTACCATCACTGACAGTGACAGTGAAGCTTAGCGTGGTGTCTTGTGTATACTCAGGAGCAACAAACGAAACACTCGCACCTTGAATGATTGCATTTAGGCCTGCAGGTACATCCCACACAAAAGTTAAGGTGTCTTGATCGACGTCACTTGAAGCGGAAGCGTCCACTACCACAACCTCACCAGCACTGGCATTGCTTGGCGCAGTCATCACCGCCACTGGTGGCGTGTTCACAGGCTCAGTTGCTTTAGGTTTGACCGTTACAGTCACAACATCAGAAGCCGTTGCGCCTTTGTTATCTGTGACCGTCAACTTGAACGTCAGCGTTTGTACTTGTGCCACTTCGGCCGCGTCAAAACTGGCTTGTGCAGAATTAGCGTTTACTAAGCTCACTGCTGTGCCCGTCGTTTGCTGCCACACGTAACTGACAATAGTGCCATCACTGTCTTTTGATGCACCGCCATCAAGAACAACACTCACCGGACCAACCACCGATTGATCAACACCTGCATTTGCAGTGGGCACGCGGTTCGCGGGGGGTGTAGTACCTCCTCCTGCTAAGCTTTCATGCATCGCATTTAGAATGTCACCATTATCAGCGTCAATCTCCCAAGAGAACAACCCGGCCAAACCAAGGTTTCGAGCATAGGCGCCCTTGGCTTTGATTGAACGGTTATCGTCAAAAGTAACCAGTTGGCCCGTTGTACGATTCCAAACCCAAGGTGCTTCAGCTTGTTCATCGTATCCATATTCAAAGCCATTAATACCGGTATTATTAGCCCCTAACATGAATGATTTGATGCCTTTATAGTCAATCACACCCGCTTCCCACACGCCTTGCGCGGAAGTGCCTTTCAATTTTCCGTTACCTACCCCTGTCATCGGATCGGTTGGATCACTTAATGAAGCCGGCATTACCCCTTCCCAGCCACGGCCATACATGGCCGTACCTAAGACTAACTTATTAGCAGGGACACCCTGTGCTAGCAGTAACTGGATACCGTTATCCGCCGTATAAGCTGGGCCTTTATAAGGTTCGCCCTTTTCATCCACTCCTTTCCCATCACACTGACCAGGGCGCATGAATGATCCGCAGTAAAGCGCGGTTTGGTGGCCTAATACGTTATTCCAACCGCCATAAAAGTCATAAGTCATGGCAAAGATGTAATCCATATATTGAATGGCTTCGCCATAATTAACATCTTCAATCTTGTCATGACCAACACCAATTGCTGACGTGAGCTCATAAGTACGACCAGTTTCCGATTGCAATTCATCAAGCATGGCACGCAGTTCACGCATTAACGCAATGTACGCAGGGCCATCATTGACTGGGTCACCGCGATCCGCTGCTTGACCACCTCCTCCAGGATATTCCCAGTCGATATCAACACCGTCGTAGAATTTCCAAGTGGTTAGGAATTTCTTCACTGAAGCAACAAAAGTATCGCGATTGGCCTTGTTGGTAAAATCAAAAAATGGGTCAGAGAGTGTCCAACCACCAATAGAAGGAAGGATCTTGAGGTCTGGATTACGCTGTTTGAGCGCCATCAACATGGCATAGTTGCCCTTGATCGGAGAGCTGTATTGGTGACCCGCTTGCGGGAAACTCTTTTGATAGGCCGCCCAAGGGTCATGGATCACCACTTCGTAATCATTCACCCCATTACATGCGGTCATCAACGCGTTGTAGCTGTTTCCACCAACGGATTTCAATGATTCGTTAGGGCCACAAATTGGAATGAAGCCGTATAGAATATGCGTCAGATTATCAGCCGGGATGTTATCTACCGTATATTTTCGGTCATAGATGCCCCACTCAACAAAGTAGGTTCCAACCACCGTATCTTTATCGGTCGTGTAAGTCTTGTTATTGGGATCAATATTCATCACCAAAGGTTTGAGATGTGAGCCATCGGTATCGGCAATTGTTATCTCAACGGGTGCACTTTTGCTGCAACCTGTCGCGTCGCAAGCTTCGATTGTCATTTGGTAAACACCACCTTGTGCATAACTGAAGTTTGCGGTGGTTTGGCTGCCAGTGATTGGGCCTGTCGCGACCTGTGCGCCATCAAAATAGATTTTATACGTGTTGCCTGTTGTACCACTCCATTGGTTAAACTTAACGGCAATCGGCGCTTGATCATAATATTTGACCATTTGGTTATAACCAGCCGTGCTTTCCATGGCTAATTCAACTTTAGAAAACTGTAGATTATTCGACCCATAGACATCGACGCTAGGGGTTGCTGGTGCTGCCATTGCCGTGCCCGAAAGAGCCATTGCAATACTTGCGGCGCACAAAGTAATACGATTCATACCTATATCTCTCATTTCTGAATGTTTCACTTACATTTAAGCAAGCTGCTCTTCTGATAAGGCATTGAAGAACATCCATTTCAGTATTTACAAGACTTATTTTTTTTAGCAAAAAAATAAAAACGCTTTTCGAGTCATCGTTAAAATTTTGTTATGGGGATTCACCGTGTTACATCTTAAAAGCAATTCTGAGTCAGGAATTCAGAATTTTGACAAAGCAAAGCAGGTAAGTTTAATTTTTTACGCTAATTAAGGCCTTTGAAGAAGACTGAATGGCATAATTTAAAATTAAGAGAATGACATTATCACGTGACTAACGATCTGATAATATTGACGAATGCATGACGCATGCCTCGCACTAAAGATGTTACATTTCAATGAAAATTAGTCACTTATGCCGTTGAGAACTTGCTTTTACAACCAACTATCGGCAACCTCTACTCTATTGCTTGCAAGGATAAAATAATGAACCTAATTAAACCGGCTTTATGTACATTAACCATGATCTTTAGTGCCTCTGTATTGGCTAATATCACTCTTGAAATTCCAGACACCATTAACTTATTAGCGGTGAATGGTCAGAAGCCCGAAACTTCTGGCAGCCTATTTTCCTCAGCGAAAAGCCTTGAGCTGGCCGATGGTGAACAACAAATCGTCTTCAAATACGCGCCTTATTTTACGCAAGGGAATGATCGCGTGATTATCGAAAGCGATGCAGTCATTGCCACATTCACCGCAAAGGATGCAAAACTGAATTTTGCCATGCCTGAATACCGTGATGCACATCGAGCAGAGAAAGAGATTAAAACAATGCAATGGTCACTGATTGACCAAGCAGGCCAAACACTAGAGATAAAGCAAGATCGCCTTCTTAAAGAAGGGTATCAAGTAGGCCGTGACTATATCCGTGAAGCAAATGACTATAATCGCGCAGGGGGTATTGCAGCTATTGGAATGACGGATGTTGCTATGCTGCAAAATGAACTAGCTCAGTCAGGAAATGTACAAAACGCCGCCGAAGAAATGCTGCATTTTTGGTACAACAAGGCTGATGAGAAAACGAAAGCACGCTTTAAAGAATTCGTTAACCAACAGTAATAACATCTCAATATGAGCTCTCTGAATTGAGAGCTCATTAGTATTGAAGTAGTTTGTGCTTAGCTTACCAGAACAGCATCGCAATCATGGTCAGCAAGCCAATACAAGCAATATTTAGCATCATACCCACTCGCATCATCTCACTTTGCTTAATGTGTCCAGAGGCAAACACTATCGCATTGGGTGGCGTCGCAACGGGCAACATAAATGCACAAGAAGCCGCAATAGCAATCAATACAGATAGAATCACGGGTGAGATACCAAAGGCTTCAGCAACACTGGCAAACACCGGAATAAGCAGCGCTGCACTGGCTGTATTACTCGCGAATTCCGTTAGGAACACCACGAAAACAGCAATCACGAATACAATAAAGAACAGACCTAAATGAGAGATCAGGGCACTTAGTTCATTGGCTAGGAAAACGCTGGTTCCCGTTTGCTTAAGTACGTTGCTCAAGCAAATGCCGCCACCAAACAGCAGTAATACCCCCCAATCTGCCGTTTTTTCTACATCTTTCCAGTGCACCACTCGGGCAAAATTGACCAAAACAATCGCACCCAGCGCAACCAGAGTATCAAAGCTCGCAAAACCACCCAGCATGGCATTGACTGGTTTGCTAAATATCCAACAAAAAACCGTTAATGCGAAAATACCAAGCGTGACGACTTTACCTTTATCCCAAGTAACAGGTTCATAATTGAGCTCGAACTCTCCATTAAGATCCGGTTTTAATGCGAAATATAAAATAGTAATCGCAATGGGCAGCATAATCGCCGCCGTTGGAGCACCAAATTTCATCCAATCTGTAAATGAAAGACCAACCTCAGCCGCGGCAATCGCGTTAGGAGGGCTTCCTACGATGGTTGCAATACCACCAATGCTGGCGCTGTAAGCAATACCTAACAGCACAAAAACATAGGTCGAATGACCACGGTCTTTATCCACTTTGCTGAGCACTCCAAGCACAAGCGGTAGCATCATCGCAGCGGTGGCGGTGTTACTGATCCACATTGAAAGCGCGGCAGTCACACCAAACAACATGAATACCGCAACGCTCATTTTCCCGCGCGCCATGATAAGAACTTTATCGGCAATAACTTTATCCAGCCCCTGCCGATGCATAGCAGCAGCCAATGCGAATCCACCTAAAAATAGGAAGATAATCGAGTTAGCAAAGTTATTGAGCGCCGTTTGGGTGTTAAAAACACCAAAAACGATGGCCATGATAGGTACAAGAATGGCCGTGACTGTGACGTGTAAAGCTTCCGTTAACCACAGCACAGCAATAAATGCCAGCATACTAATGCCCAAAGCGACATTAGTATCAACAGGTAAGGCATTGTACAGGACAAAAAACAGGACAATATCGGCTAGGATGATAAGGCTGTTGCGGTTAAAAAACCATTCTCGGGTGTTGGAGGGTAAAGGGACACTATCGTTTCTATTCATTATTATTTTTCCTTATGAGGGCCTACTGGCAACAATATGATCACACATATTCAAACAAGGAGATAATAATTATTGCGAAATTGTTAACCTTATCAAGACTATGGTTAACAATTTAACACTTTGAAATAAATGGAAAACTATTGGTTAAATTACGCCCATCCAATTACGGCTTCAAATTAACTTAAAACGAACACCTTAGCATGGTATTCCTGCCAACAAATCAAATCCGGACTTAACTTGTTCACCTTTCATCACACGTCCATGTCCTTGGTTTTGGGTGGTAATAAGTGACACTTTCTCGATTTCTTCTGCCGCTCGCTTTGAAACAGAATATTTGGTGAACTTGTCATTCTCATCGTGAACAATGACGCTGCGAGATTGACGCTGAGCAAGCTTATGGTAAGGATCGATAGATTGAATGGGATAACGATATTGATCGGCAACTTCCGCAACAACGGCCTCAAATAAGCGCATCGAATAGCCAGACCTTGCCACACTGCTGAATAAGTTATCCAAATAATCCAGCACGGGCGCAACCAATAGCATGGGACAATGCTCAATTTTATGATGTCGGCACTCTAATGCGGCGGCCGTCCCCATACTGTGTCCAACGATACCAGCAACATTGTCAATACTATCGAGTATCGCTTCCAACCCTCCAACAAACGCAGGAATGTGACCATACACGCCCTCGCTTTGACCATGTGCTGGGTGATCATAAGCTAATGCCGTATAACCACGTGCCGCAATATGCTCCATCAGTGGGTAAAACTGACTTGCCGTGCCAGACCAACCATGAGTCAATAACCAAATGGGACCACTTCCGAGTTGATAAGTCGTCAGAGCCCCTTCAACGCACATTACACGGCCAGTTTTCAGGCCAATTGGCGGCTGGTTTTGAGGCTTACTTCTTGCCGGAGTCAACAATATATTTCGTGCAAATTTTTGGGCATGTGACGGTGCGAGCGTGTGATGAAGACGAGTGCTCATATTGACCAATGTACGTTTCACACTGAATGTGTTTGAGGTGCTGAAATAGATTTTTTCACTCACTGAGTTGCCCTTCCTCTCGATAAAATAGAACGTTCGTACTATTTCTAATTAAAAAATTTTGATTTTGTTAACAATTTGATTTAGTTAAATAAAAGTGCATTTTCGCTGTTGCAGGCTCGTTCTTCTCGCTGTGAAAAGCGAGAATTAGCTAACATTGCTGCTTCACTATATTTCGCCATCGAGACATTAAATCGCCCACGCCTTTCCAAAAATGTTGATAACTTTCCATTTGGCCGTAGATCGAGTAGAACAAATGAGCACTTAAATAGAGTCCATACAACTCATAAGCAGCCTGCTTTACATCCAATTTCGGATGAAACTGTGCGCTATCAACCCCTTTTTGAATTTGAATTTGCAAGTAATGAATCCAAGTCGCGATGGTTTTTTTAAGTACTTTTTGAATTGCACAATCACAAGTTGCGGCATCTTTCCACGCATCTAAAAACATACAACTGCCTTGGAATGAATGATTCCAACCTAACCAGTGCTCTAACAGCACTCGCAATTTAGCTTCGATATTCTCGTCGCCAATCAGGCGAGCCGGTGTAATAACACGCTCAGTAAACACAGAATGGGCATGCTCTAATACTGCAATTTGCAAATTTTCTTTAGCATTAAAATGCGCAAACAAACCACTTTTTGATAAACCGCACTGTTTTGCCAACTCACCGATAGTGAGGCTTTCCAAACCGTTTTCACTGGCTAATTCGAATGCTTTGTTCAGTACATTTTCTCTTGTAATTCTACCTTTGCTCATATTATGCCGACTCTCACTTCATACCATGCTATTTTTAGCACGTTCGTTCTTTTTTGCAAATTTGATTTTGCAAAATGAGGAACTGTGGAAGAATAGCAACACTATGAGCAACTTCAATGGATTGATATGACAACGATTATCGAACAACTTTTGTTTTCGGCCTCAATTACAGGGCCTATCTGTTTGATGTTAGTACTGGGCGTTGTACTGAAGCGAACGGGGGTTATCAACGACAATTTCATCGATGTCGCGTCACGAATCGTATTCCAAGTCACCTTACCAGCCATGCTATTTCTTAGCATCGTCAAATCACAGCACGATTTTTCTTCCAGTGCAGCACTGATTGGCTATGGACTACTCGCTAATTTCCTATTTTTTCTTTTCACGACTTTTTTCACCAAAAAAGCGTTCCCACAACATCTGGATCACGGCGTGATCATCCAAGGCGGGTTTCGTGCGAATACCGCTATTATCGCTTTGGCTTATGTCGCAAATACTTATGGCGAACCTGGGCTAGCATTAGCGGCGATGTACGTTGCCGCAACCACTATCCTTTATAATATTCAAGCGGTGATAACACTCACGCCAAAAGGGGAAAGTTCAGGGCTCAAAGCCGCTGGAGTGATTGCCAAAACACTCACCAAAAACCCACTGATTATTGGTATTCTGCTCGGCGTTTTATGCTATTCCTTATCCCTTCCAATCCCGAAAATGGTTACTGATGCTGGCCAATATTTTGCCAATATGACACTACCATTAGCACTACTGTGTACTGGCGGCTCACTCAATATAGGTTCACTCAGAAGCGACAAAGCACCGGCTTGGTTTGCCACTGCCCATAAGCTGATTCTCGCCCCGATATTGATCACATCGGGTGCGTTACTTTTTGGCTTTCGCGGGTTAGATCTCGGGCTAGTCTTTTTGATGAGTGCATCCCCTACCGCTGCGGCCAGTTATGTTATGGCTAGAGCTATGGGAGGAAATGCAACCTTAGCGGCCAACATCATTGCATTGACGACCGTATTTTCACTGTTTACTTGTACACTAGGCATCTTCCTGCTCGCGTCTCTGAACTTAATCTAACCGCCTTTTAATTCACTGCGGAAAGGTAAGAAGGAAGGGCCATTCAAAAAAAGCGAATCATTCCATCATGGAGACATCACTTTCTTTCAGTCCATGATTAAATAGCGTCAACAGTTGTTCACTTCGTTCACCCATTTTAGGGAACAACAGATAGTTATTATTGATGAGAAAAGGTTTGGGATGGTGCGTGATCATTTCTCGCCATTGCGGTAAGTATTTATCCAGAGTGTAATAACCGATATGAATTTCTTCTGGCATGAGATCAATCCGCTTTTTCGCCAGCCGTTCGAAGTTCTGTTTTGGATCATTGACTCGAGACATTTTTATTTGCTGCGTCTCTAACAATCTGTCTAACTCGGCACCATAGCTGTAGGCAATGCCACCTCCTAAATGTAACCCCTTAAGATCATAGAGGCTTTCCCAGTGAAAGTCGGTTTCTTTATGGTGAAAAAACACGAAGCGTTCATCGCTCACCGCTTCGCTATAATAAAAATCTACCGTTCGCTCTTGGTTAAACATCCAAATAGCAGTTGCATCATAACGTCCAGCTTTGGCTTCGGCGTATGCTCTCGCCCATGGGAAAAAATGAAACTCAACTTCGTAGCCAGCATCCTTAAATACTTTACGGATGATCTCAGCAACAAAACCATTATTTTCAAGGTGTTGACCAATAAACGGCGGCCATTCACCAGCACTAATACGAATAATATGACCATTGTGTATTGAGGATGGCGCTGCCCATGCGGGGATAGAAATCCATGATAGGATGAGACAGAGCCAAACCTCATACCATCTTAAAGATTTCATTGCCGTACCTGAACATTGAGCAAACTTTTAAGTAACATAACAAAAACTAATAAAACAAAACGTATACATAATATATTTATGTTTTTATGCTAGTGCAGTTCTTAAACCCACTTTTTGTAACCAACACGACAAAAATAAGGCCACGTACTACAACATCAATGAGGAAAGAACCATGATGAAATGGATAGTTGGTTTAAGCCTACTATTTAGCAATGTTGCTAGTTTGGCAGCGACTTCGGTCGATTGGTTACAGGTAAAATCAGAAGACGGCATTACGATCTACTCGCGACACCATAGCGATGGCTTAGTCCAAATACGGGCGCAAATGTTCGTACCCACCAGCTATTTCGCTTTTATGCGGCTATTAGATGACAGTGAACATGTACCAAACTGGATAGATAACGTGAGTAATAGCCGTGTGCTGCAAAAAATTTCAGATACCGAGAATATTGTTTACACCCAATTCTCGGCACCATGGCCAGCTAAAAACAGAGATATGGTGACTTATTCAAAATTTGAGATGCTACCTAATGGTTTAAGTTTAGACATAGTGGATGCCCTAAATTACTTGCCTGAACAACCGGGATACATCCGTATCACTCAAGTCAACGCACATTGGACGCTGCAAAAACTGACTAATGGTATGACTCACATCGATTATATTGCCTTCGCTAATCCAGGAGGTGCGCTACCTAACTGGTTAGTGAACAAACTGTCCACTGACAGTGCCTTTACCACATTTAAAGGCTTGCGCCGAGAATTGGCCACTTATCAAGATAAACTTCACCCTACCGTGAATGAATAGCATTCTTAACCCAATACTTGGCCAAAAGGAAGGTAAATAATATTCAGCACGATCAAGATAACCATCGCACTGAACGTTAGCTTCATACCACGAATCCGCCCTTTAAGTTGATCACTTAAAATCGCTCTGGCATGTAAAATTCGGCCAACGATAAACGTAATACCCACCCCGTGGATCCACCATACGCTGGCACCATTAAACTCCAATAACCCCATTAGGATTAAAGTAATAGGAATGTATTCTGCGGCATTTCCTTGCGCGCTGCGAGCTAATTGCAGTGCTGGTACTCCACCATCGGCATATCTCACTTGGTTAGCCCGACGCTGTTTAATAACGTTAATCGCTAGCCACAAAAATAATATTGAAAGTATCGATGCATATAGAGCAGTAACCATGGTCATTCCTTTTCAAGTCAGCAGTGCCTCTATAGTAGTGCATCAAACACGTTCAGATCACTACTCTGATTCAAAGCAATCTCTAGTGCTGAAGTGGCTTAATCTCCTGAGCCGAGTACACCTTATCCACTTTATCCCAAGGAATCGGGTCAATTGATACACCTGCGTCTTTTGCGCGTTGGTGAATACGCCCTAAATAAGAAGCCTCTTTATATGTGTCAGCTGTAAAACCGTTGCTATCACGATCCATGACTTTATCTGGTGCTAATTCTGCTAGATATACGGTCTCGCCACAACCTCTTAGCCAAACTTTGGCTTGCCCATTTGGCAATAACCCAAATACAAAGTCCGTGCGATAGCAGGGATTGACAACAAAACCATTAGCTCGAGTATAGCTGTCTTGTTTTGCCATAAGTTGCTTTATAGACTCTGGCACAATATATTTCGTGACATAAAATTGAGTATTTACTAGCGAAACCCAATATAAATAAACACTATCTGGCAAGTGATTCGTACCACCTATTTGGTATCGACTTGTTATACTTATGGCATGAAGAGGAAGACCAAAACCATCATAGTTAGGCAGCTTTTTACGCGCGTTACTTAACTCACTATTACTAAAAGATTGCGGTGTAAAACTATGCAGCAATGATGTCCAATTTTCATTTTCATTTACCCCATACGCCTGAGTAACTTTAACAGGGTAAAAAGAGGGCATAACAACACCCACTCGCCATTTATCTCTTGGTATATATGTTGCACTAGAGGCGCAAGAACTCAGCAAGCACAAAGATAAAATGATAAGTATTGCTTTAATATTCAACTTATTTTCCTTTCTCACATGAGTAGCTAGACCGTTTATAGCAGCCTTGACTTTCGTCCCAAAGCGGTTTGAGTGCAAAACTATCATCCGAAGAATGATGAAATAAGTTTAACTGCATCAACTCTTGTTTACGTTTTGCATCAAACTCACTCTCTAACTTGGCATATTGCCCTTGCTTCGCCATATCCAGTACTTTTTGATTTAATGCCTTAAAATTAGCAGCTAAACTATTATTCGATTGTGCAGGAAAGTCCATGACTCTATAAGAACCACGATCTGGGTCTTGCCATAAAAAACCATTATCATCAGTTATTGGTACCCCGTGAAACTCAGCTAAACCATACATCAATCTGAGGTATAAACGGGAGAGCTCTCCTTCCACTTTGCGCTGTATATAAAGGCGACCAACCACTCTTCCGCCCTCTTTTTTACTATGATTGATAAATTCAATTTCTGGCTCTGTGTAATCACTCTCCTGCCAACCAGTGGCTAAATCACGCTGTTTATACTCAGCCAGCTTTCTTCTCACGTATTGCTCGGCGCGATCCTTATCCCAGCGGTCAGAGAAAGAGCGACTCGCACGCTTCACCAACTTCTTCTCTAAGATCGGCAAGAGATAATCACTATTGTTGTAGTTTAGGCGTGAATGGTAACCACCACCAATATCGGAATGGGCTCCGGGAAGAACAAATTCATGAAAATGCGCAGCCGAATCCACAGAGTTAAGATGGTTAAGGCTGAAGTTATAGCGGCACTCAATACTAGGATCGGCGGTTAAGTGAACAGCACGCCGAATGCGCTGAGGATCAATCCATAACCTCACATCACCGTTATCATGATGAGTTGAAAAATCAAAAGAGAGTAGGTCAACCACAGAAGCTACGGTATCAAACAGGCCTGCAAAAGTAATCTCACAGTTGGCTTTAGCCTCATCTGCTTCATCCCAATCAAACCCATACGCCAAGGGAACGCCACTTTTTTGGCACGCCTTGCTAAACGCTTGAGCAAACTCGCCCTGCTCGCCATCCAAAACCACATTGATGAAGTGTCTTGCCGCGGCAGCTCCACGGCTAAAACCAAACACATCGAACTGAATTTTATTTATTCCATCAACATCATCTCCTAACTGAGCAAAGATTTGACTTACAACCATATGCATATTATCCGATAGTTGCTTTACGCCAGTTGTTACTTTTGCTGTGACTCCATACTGACCTATCCCTAACCCTTGCCCAAACGTAGATTCATCAGCGGGTTCAATGTTTTTACTATTACCAGTGCCAATACCAGTGACATACTCAGCATGTGTAAAAACATTTAGGTCGCTGAGATATTTATCTTGTGAGTATAATTCAAACAACTTCTGTACATTAGTTAGCTCATTAGTAGCGCTGCCTGCCACTGTCTCTACTTCGCCTTCATCATTTTTAAATAAAGAGATAAAAAAATTGTCTTTTTTAGGATAATCAAAACACTCGCTCGATAAGTGAGTAGCAGGAATGTCGTTTTTAAGCCGCCCTGTTTTTCTGGAAATAATGTCGCAGTCAACGTTGTATTTCATTTTCCATGTTTGATAGTAATTCTCTAACTGAGTTTTCCCCCACTGCGCACTGTAGCTATTATTGGCCGTACCATCAAAAAATATACCTACACGTAAGGTAATAAAGTTAAATCCTCTCACTTTAAGGACATAACTTTTATCTGTCAGTAAATTACAAGCATCCGCTTGGCCTTTTTGGTGTCTTACGGGTAGAGCTTGTTCTGGCGTTAATTCGGTTAGATCGCCACTGGTTACATTTAGAAAACTAGCACTATTACCTAAATGGCCTTGGTATTGCTTGGCAAAATCCAAAGTAGGATCGGCTTCATTATTGGGTGTTCTCAGTTTGCCCTGAGACTCTCTTAACCATTGTTCAGCATCGAGAGTGAGCGTCACCGGGCCGGGGGCAAGCGTTTTAAGCAAGATAGGTGCTTCACCTAATACGACGGGAAATTTATGCTTTGCAGAGTCAGTGATAGTGCCAGTGATGCCTTCAAATGGCTTATTGAACTCATCACGGATGATAATTTCAATCCAATGCGTTCGATTTTCACACGGCGCACAAAAAGGGCTAACTCCTGTTGTACTTCTCATTGCCAGCTCTCCTTAATGGCCTTTAACTCTTTCAATTCATCCAATGTTAAATGTAAAGGATGGGATAAATCATCAAGCGCGGTATCGGTTGCAGTGACGAGCGCAACTAACGCATGCTGCTCTGCGACCTCATAGCTATTTTGCTTTTCTAATGCTGATTGCAAGGCTGATAATATCGTCTGCTGCGGTGATTCTAAGCGTTGTAAAAGATGCGGCAGTAGCTCCCACCAACGTCTTTCTAAGGAATTGGCATGAACATTTACGTTGTACAAAGGCGCTAGGTGGTGAGGTAACATCTTCCACCAAGTCCCGTGACGAAGCACAAATTCACTGCATGAGGTATTACTGAAGGTAATGAGAGCGTCTTCTTTATGGTGATCAATCGCCACCAATTGGTTGATGTTGCCTAAAAAGTGATTCACCTCAGTTTCATCCATCGCTCGTAGTATGGGAATAATCACATCACGATCATAAAAGCGAAACATCACTTCTTCGCCATCAAGTGAAGCTATCAATAAGCTTTGTAAATGATCGAGCATTACTTCAGTACGGGTTGAACTGGTTAGAAATAGACCTTGCTGCAAAATCTCGACTGGCAGGTTTAACACTTTCCCAGATACTGGAACGAGCCACGGAGATAAGCCCATTACTGAAGAAAAAGTATCTCCATGAAATAGTACGGCCATGTTTTCGAAACTCATACCGCCGTTTTCAAGCATCGCATGCTTGATTGTCTTATATCCAACAAGCCAATACACAGATCCGCTTTGTTGCGTTACCCATTGATTAATCATCATTACATCCCTGTATTTTGATGGTTATTGGCTAGTAATGCATTGCCATTCTTGTGGTTTTTCCGCCTTGACCCATTCAGCTTTATGATTAGCTGAAGCGCTTTTTTTCGCATTTTTGACTGGAGGCATGTTTATACTCTGCCGATAGTTTTGGTACCAGAGATCAAATTGATCGCCACTATTTTGGATAACATCGTCAACTTGATTATTGACTAATGTACGTTTTTTACCCTCAAATGCATCGAGTAGCTTGGTGTCTGTTTTTGCAGTAGATTCCACCTTGGGTAAATAACCTTGCAGCGCGTTTGGAACCGTTCGAAACTCAAAAAGTATCGCTGGTTGTGGGCTTTTAGGATCACCGATGGTGGCGTTATTGATGCCATGCCCAGCTACTTCTCCACCATTTTGAAAGTATTGAAATACATTAACGGCGAGATCATTTGAACACACCGAATAAAGTTCTGGAGTTATTTTGCTACGCACGACTCGAGAATCCTTAGCACTTAATACCTCTAACATTTTCGAAGGCTTAGTTCTTGGTAATATCTCCCAAGCATTTTTCACTTTAGGGTCCGTTAAACCATTAGCATTAGGTGTAATGCCTTCTGATTCTGGCTGCCACTCGTTGATATAAATACCAAATTTTTTCGACAACTCAGCGGTTTTAATATAGATGGACGTTAAGTAAGCAAATACTGAGGAAGCCGTTTCTTCATCATCCAACCGCTCATCGCGAGTTAATGACAAAAACTTATCCTTGAGTGATTTTTTATACCAAGGGGCTAATTCAAGTAACCGAAGCTCTGCATTAGCGCCCGTTCCAAATAATTTAGCGCTAACTCCAACTGTAACCTGCTGCCCACTCGGGGTCATCGAGATTGTTTGACCTTGGTAATCGGCAGCGACACCATTTCCAGCAGCGATAATATGATTCACGTTCGAGATTTCTAGAATAAACTGACCATCATCACTACTCGTAGCCGCAAGCGTTTGATGGTTAAACTGGCTAATGTGCGATGTGAAATACTTCGCTAACCAAAGCATACCTGCTTTACGATCCTCGACGGCTTTTTCATCATCCATTGCACAAGGGTAAGTAATAAGCTCAATTGTATGAGTTTGCCACCCTGTATAATCTCGACCATTTTTAAGATGCGGCGGGCAATGATAACTGCCTTGATTCATATCTTTGGTCAACATGAATAGCGCTTCGCCTTTTGCATTTTTTACATAACCAAATTTTTGTGATGAATTGGCAGGCATCGCGACAATCAAACCACTCAGCTCATTCTCGATACCGATTGAGGAAGTCGGGAAATGAGTACCAAACTCCGGAGCAGGCTTAGTTGTATTTCGAACACGAGCATCTGATGCTAAATTCGTTGCTTGTACCGGCACTGGTTGCGGTGGTGCTAATGGCGGAGGTGGAGGCGGTGGGGGACTCACTAACCCTTGAGTTTGCTCTAAAGGACAAACTCTTACTGCAGGGATACTTGCCTCTTCAGCTTGCAATAGCGCTTGGTAAAGAATGGTTTGAGGTGGCGCGGGGGATTTTTGCAGTTCAAGCTCACCAGGTAATAACGGTAGATCACCACTAAAACCACTACCACTGCCCGCACTTCCGCCTGAGTTTAAATTAACGCCCGCCCCAGAAAGATGGACACCAGCAGGATCAACTTTGACAAAACTGCCACCGGCTGTCACGGTAATTTCTGACCCTGCTTCGATCACCACTTTTTGTCCAGCTTTGATGTGGATTTCATCTCCACTTTCATTAGTCCAAACTTGCCCTGATTTTACGTGCAAGGAACCATCGACCATTAATATACAGCTACCCTTAACCGATTCGCGGCTTTCGCCCTCCACTGTGAGGTGGTGGTTATGTTTAACGTGCGTGAATTGGTCATTATCCACCGTGAGGTGCTGGTCGTGCTTGATGTGCGTCGTGGCGTCATTGAGAACCAAGGCATCTAAGTCTTTTTGCGCGTGTAGGTAGATTTTCTCTTGCGCCGCTTGGTCTTCAAAACTCAGCTCGTTAAACCCTTCTCCTTGGTGCGTTTCACTGCGCAGCACGGTTTTGGTTTTGTTATCCGGCAGTGTGTACGGCGCTTTGTTGGTGGCATGGTAGGTACGGCCTGTCACTATCGGTTGGTCTGGGTCGCCGTTGAGAAACGAGACGATGACTTCATGACCAATGCGCGGAATGGCTATCATGCCGTATTGGCTGCC